>CABSZQ010000042.1 GCA_902482195.1 uncultured Haemophilus sp. | reverse complement strand
GGAAAGTGGCCACGACAAAGAGGCTCTCAAAAGCATGTCTCTAAAAGTCACCAATACCAATCTCAACGGCATCCATTTGATTGAGATTCCAGGTTTTGATGATGAAGATGTAGTTTGTTCTCGCTTAAAACGAGGTGAATTAGTCATTGTGCCAAAAGCGGATACCGATGTTCAACTTGGTGACATTTTGCATTTAGTTGGTAATCCTGAAGGCTTGAAAAAAATGCATCTTATTATCGGGGAAGAAGTTGATGTTCCGGTCGCAAGCTTGAGTGGCGAAATTCGTTCTGAACGCGTGGTCGTGACAAATGAAAAGGTTCTAGGAAAACAAATTCGTCATCTTGGCATTCATCAAAAATACGGTGTAGTCATTTCACGTTTAAACCGAGCAGGTGTCGAATTAGTACCAACTGCACATACAACACTTCAATTTGGTGATGTATTACACATGGTGGGTAAAACTGATATTCTCAACCAAGCAATTTCAGTGATCGGGAACGCCAAACAGAAACTGTTACAAGTACAAATGTTGCCAGTGTTTATTGGGATTGGCTTAGGGGTATTACTCGGCTCCATTCCTTTCTATATTCCAGGCTTCCCTGTGGCATTAAAATTAGGGCTAGCAGGCGGACCATTAGTCGTCGCATTGATCTTGGCTCGAATTGGCTCTATCGGTAAACTCTATTGGTTTATGCCACCAAGTGCTAACTTAGCTTTACGCGAAATTGGTATTGTGCTCTTCCTTGCTGTAGTCGGTTTAAAATCTGGTGGTAGCTTTGTGGACACGCTCACCAATGGCTCAGGTCTTGAATGGATGGGCTATGGTATTTTCATCACTCTTGTACCATTAATGATTGTAGGTATCATTGCACGTTTATATGTAAAATTAAATTATCTTTCACTCTGTGGTCTATTAGCAGGGTCAATGACGGATCCTCCTGCACTTGCTTTCGCGAATGAACTGAAAGAAGGAAGCGGTGCCGCCGCACTCTCCTATGCGACAGTCTATCCGCTCACAATGTTCTTACGGATCATTTCACCGCAATTGTTAGCGATTCTTTTATGGGTTTAATATCCTTTCAAACTTGGGGCAGAATAACTGCCCCAAGTTTTATTACTAAGCAGCATTACGACCATAAAACAATTCAAATAAAATCCGCCCTAAGCCTACCCCTTTCCCTCATTCAATGATAGAATTCATCGCTTTATTTAAATAGGAAAAGAAATGTCATTAGTTGAATTTGTAATTGATAAACTCGATGATTTAAAAGGTACAGAAATTGTACATTTTGATGTAAAAGGCAAATCATCGATTACTGAAAATATGATTATATGTACTGGTACATCTAGCCGCCAAGTGTCTGCTATGGCAGATAACCTTATTGCAGAATGTAAAAAAGCGGGTTATGAGACATTTGGTGAAGAAGGGCGTAATACAGCAGATTGGATCGTAGTGGATCTCGGTCAAACCATCGTACATATTATGCAACGTGATGCACGTGAGATGTATCAGTTAGAAAAACTTTGGGCATAAAGTGCGCTCAATTTTGACTGTCTTTTAAAAGGGAAAAGGATGAAAATCACATTAATCGCTGTGGGCACAAAAATGCCGGCTTGGGTGACCACCGGATTTGAAGAATACCAACGTCGTTTTCCTAAAGACATGCCTTTTGAACTCATTGAAATTCCTGCAGGCAAGCGTGGAAAAAATGCGGATATTAAACGCATCTTAGAGCAAGAAGGCAAAACGATGCTCGCAGCTTGCGGAAAAGGCAAAATAGTCACATTAGATATCCCAGGCAAACCTTGGACGACACCACAACTTGCTGAGCAATTAGAGGGTTGGAAAAATGATGGTCGTGATGTGTGCTTACTCATTGGCGGGCCTGAAGGTTTATCCCCTGAATGCAAAGCGGCAGCAGAACAAAGTTGGTCACTGTCACCACTCACACTGCCCCATCCATTAGTGCGAGTTGTCGTGGCAGAAAGTTTATACCGTGCGTGGTCACTGACGACAAACCACCCCTATCACAGAGAATAACGTATTACATTACCGATGAATTTAAAAAAATTCTTTTCTGCACCAACCAATGAACCGATCCGCGATAAAAAAGCGGAACGGAACTTGTTTGCACGTCGAACATTGGTAGCATTCATCGGTATTTTAGCCCTAAGTGGCGTACTATTCGCAAATATTTACCATCTTCAGGTGGTGAATTACGACATGTATCAAACTCGCTCGAATGGTAACCGTATTAAATTACTTCCGCTTCCTCCTACTCGAGGATTAATTTACGACCGTTACGGCGAATTACTGGCTGAAAACCTCACTTTTTTCGGTTTATATATCGTGCCGGAAAAAACGGAAAATTTAGACCGCACTTTTGAAGAATTGCGCTATGTTGTGGGACTCACTGATGAAGACATTGAGCATTTCAAAAAAGAACGTCGTCGCGGTACACGTTATACGCCGATTTTACTCAAACCAAGTTTAACGGAAGAACAAATTGCCCGTTTTGCAGTAAACCAGTATAAATATCCAAGCCTTGATGTACGTCCTTATTTCAAACGAAATTACCTATATGGCGAAGCCATGACACATATATTGGGTTATGTTGGACGCATTAATGACCGAGATGTTGAGCGCCTAAAAAAAGAAGAAAAATTTGCTAACTATTCCGGTTCTACGGACATGGGGAAACTGGGTATTGAACGTTATTACGAAGAACAACTCCATGGTACAACCGGTTTCGAAGAGGTTGAAATTAATAACCGTGGTAAAGTTATTCGTAAACTACGTGAACAACCAGCCACTGCGGGTAAAAGTATTCATCTGACTATCGATTTTACCCTTCAGCGCTATATTATGTCGCTTCTTTCAGGTCAAAAAGGCGCTGTCGTTGTGCTTGATCCGAAAGATAACAGTGTATTAGCGATGGTTTCAACACCAAGTTATGACAATAATTTATTCGTCGATGGCATTTCTTCTAGTGATTACAAACGTTTACTCGAAGACCCTACTCGACCGCTTTATAGTCGTGCGACACAAGGGGTCTATCCACCGGCCTCTACGGTAAAACCATTCGTTGCTGTTGCGGCATTAACTGAAGGGGTGATTACGCCTAATACCACGATTTTTGACCCAGGCTACTGGACATTACCAAACTCAACAAAACGTTTCCGAGATTGGAAAAAAACAGGGCATGGTTATACGGATTTAAACAAGGCCATTACTGAATCATCGGATACCTTCTTCTATCAAACCGCCTTTAATTTAGGTATTGATCGTTTCTCCATGTGGATGAAACGTTTTGGGTTTGGTATGCCGACAGGTATTGAAATTCAAGAAGAAGCCACGGCCAATATGCCGAGTAAAGAATGGAAACAAAAACGTTATAAAAAACCTTGGGTACAGGGCGATACAATCTCAGTGGGTATTGGGCAGGGGTATTGGACAGCGACACCATTACAAGTGGCAAAAGCAACCTCTATTGTGGTCAATAACGGTAAAATTCATACGCCACATTTAATGAAATCCGTTGAAGGTGCCACCATTGAGCCGTATCAAGACCCACTTTTATATGAAGATATTACCGATCCGAAACAAGCTTATTGGGATGCGGCTAAGCGCGGCATGTTCAATGTGGTGAATTCAGGTGCAGGGACAGGACGAAAAGCCTTTATCGGCACGAATTACCATGTAGCAGGGAAATCCGGTACAGCACAAGTGTTCAGCTTAAAAGAAAACCAAAAATATAATGCAGCGGGATTGAAAAAAGAATTACATGACCATGCTTGGTTCACGGCTTATGCGCCTTATGAAGATCCAAAATTAGTTGTCACCATTATTTTAGAAAACGCGGGCGGTGGTTCAAGTAATGCGGCGCCAATTGCACGGCAAATTATGGATTTCTACTTGAATAAACGCTTGCCACAAATTGAACGTCAAGAAAATGCTGAAAAAGAGAAAAAGACGGACCAAACTGATTTAGATGCGCCAGCACTAGAATCTCAACCAAGTGAGAATGAATAATGGAAGAAAAAGTGCCTTTATGCTTGCGATTATGGCAACGCTTACATATTGATTTTTTATTATTTATTGGATTAGCCGCTATTACAGCCTATGGCATGCTTGTGCTTTATAGTGCATCTGGTGCCAGTGAAGTGATGTTCCAAAATCGTATCATTCAGGTCATATTAGGTTTTACTGTCATGATGATTATGGCGCAACTTCCCCCTAAATTTTATCAGCGACTCGCCCCTTACTTATATTTGGTGGGTTTTATCATGCTGATTTTGGTTGATGCTATCGGTACAACCAGTAAAGGGGCACAACGTTGGTTAGATCTTGGATTTATTCGCTTTCAGCCTTCTGAAATTGTCAAACTCGCGGTACCATTAATGGTCGCGGTATATTTAGGTAACCGTCCATTACCACCGAAAATGAGCGAAACCTTTATTGCTATCGCCATGATTATTGTGCCAACTTTACTTGTGGCTATTCAACCAGACTTAGGTACATCAATTCTGGTTAGTGCATCAGGCTTATTCGTGGTATTCTTAGCAGGGATGAGTTGGTGGCTTATTCTTGCTGCAGTAGTTGGCTTAGCGGCATTTATTCCTATCATGTGGATGTATTTAATGCATGACTACCAACGCATGCGTGTATTAACCTTACTTGACCCCGAGAAAGATCCACTTGGGGCGGGTTACCATATTTTACAATCCAAAATTGCTATCGGTTCAGGCGGTATATCTGGCAAAGGATGGATGCAAGGGACACAATCCCAATTAGAATTTTTGCCTGAACCACACACTGATTTTATTTTTGCCGTGATGAGTGAAGAACATGGAATGGTCGGTTTTCTTATTCTGATGGCAATTTATTTGTTTATTATTATCCGTGGCTTAATAATTGCGGTAAATGCAGAAACCTCTTTCGGGCGTATTCTTGCTGGTGCAACCACACTGATATTCTTCGTTTATGTCTTCGTGAATATTGGTATGGTGAGTGGCATTTTGCCTGTTGTAGGGGTGCCTTTACCACTCTTTAGCTACGGCGGTACCTCATATGTCGCCATCATGGCAAGCTTTGGTTTAGTGATGTCCATTCATACTCACAAACCTCGCTTTATGAAAGGGAACTAATTTCCCTTTTGGCTTTCTTATGAAGAGCACCGATAATCTTGAAAGTAATAAGTATGACATTAAAAAATATCTTAAAAACGACCGCACTTTTCACCTTGATAAGCAGCTCAAGTTTCTCTGCTTTTGCCGATACTCAAAAAATGTATGGTATTCAAGGGGATTCGCTATCGATTACCACGACCGTTCAAGCCCCACAAAGCTATGAGGTGAATGGTAAAACATACACCACACAAGGTGATGAGGCAAAGTCCTATTCAAAAGAAGGGACAGCAAGTTATTACCACCATAAATTTAATGGTCGTAAAACAGCTAATGGTGAACGCTATGATTCGGCACTTTTCACTGCCGCACATAAAACCTTACCTTTGAATTCTTATGCGGTTGTTACAAACTTACATAACAATCGCAAGGTGATTGTGCGAATTAATGATCGTGGTCCGTTTAGTGAGAAACGTATCATTGACTTATCTCATTCTGCCGCAAAAGAATTAGGCCTTATTGCTCGTGGTACAGGGCAAGTAAGAATTGAAGCTTTACATGTGGATCACAAAGGTCAAATTTCAGGTGCGGGAGCAAAAACGCTTGCCAAGCATGCTAAAACGCAAGAAGCCAGTGAGCGTTTAGTCGTCAATAAAAATAGCGAAAAAAAAAATCAAAACTTAGACAGCACAAACGATGCAAAAACTGTTTTCAAGCTAAAACTACTCGCGCTGTCGTCAAAAAGCCAAGCAGAAAGCATCATCACAAAACTCGCGTTAGATGACATCAAAACGGAAATTAACCAAAATGGACAAAACTATGAAATCCATTTTGGCCCATTAGCGGATCAAGCGGATATTAATCAATTAAAAACAAAATTACAAAAAACGATCAATGGGCAACCCGTAATCGTTTATACTTATAAAAACCAATAAGCTATTAAAGGAAATGCTATGTTAAAACAATCTGCAAAATTGAAAAAAATTGTACTCTTCTCGGGATTAATAGCAGCATCAACATTTGCTGCCGCTGAAGATATTCAATACGGTATCGCAGTACCGGAAGTGAATGCGCAAACTTATGTTTTAATGGATTACAATTCTGGTGCGGTACTTGCATCACTTAACCCAGACCAACGCCAATACCCTGCTTCATTAACAAAAATGATGACTAGCTATGTGGTTGGTGCAGCATTAAAACAAGGTAAAATCCATAATGAAGATATGGTGACAATTAGCGAAAGCGCTTGGGGTAGAAATTTCCCTGATTCATCAAAAATGTTCTTAAATTTAAATCAACAAGTGTCTGTGGGTGATTTAAACAAAGGGATTATCATTGTTTCTGGTAATGATGCCTGTGTTGCTGTAGCTGAACATATTTCGGGTACCGTGGCTAACTTCGTTGATACCATGAATAAATACGTTCAACAATTTGGCTTAAAAAATACTAACTTCACCACACCACATGGTTTAGACGATCCAAACCAATATTCAACTGCACGTGATATGGCGATTATTGGTGCACATATTATTCGTGATTTACCGGAAGAATATAAAATCTACGCAGAAAAAGACTTTACTTTCAACAAAATCAAACAACCTAACCGTAATGGCTTATTATGGGATAAAACCATTAACGTGGATGGTATGAAAACCGGTCACACAAGCCAAGCAGGTTATAACCTTGTCGCATCAGCAACAAGTCCAAACAATATGCGTTTAATTTCTGTTGTAATGGGTGTACCGACCTATAAAGGCCGTGAAGTAGAAAGTAAAAAACTCTTACAATGGGGGTTTGCTAACTTTGAAACATTAAAAGCCCACAAAGCCAATGAAAAAATTTCAACACAATCGGTTTACTACGGTGATAAAGGTGAAGTTCAACTTGGTTTATTACAAGATGGCTTTATTACAGTGCCAAAAGGCAAACAAGCAGACTTAAAAGCACGTTACGAATTAGATAACAAATACTTACAAGCACCTTTAACAAAAGGTCAGGTTGTGGGTAAAATCGTTTATCAACTAGATGGCAAGGATGTGGCAATTGTTAATCTTCAAGCATTAGAAGACGTGCAAGAAGGTGGTTTCTTAGGTAAAGGTTGGGACTGGTTAGTGTTAACAGTTAAAGGATTATTTGACTAAACACCTTGAAAATTAACCGCACTTCCCCATTTATATCACATCAATAAATTCGTAAGGTGTGTGAATTTAGCTGATTCACGCACCTTATTCTTAAATTAAGGAAACAACATGACAACCGAAAACGATTATGAAAAACTAAAAGAAGTAATGGAATTCCCCGCTGCAATGACATTTAAAGTCGCAGGTGTTAACCGTGAAGGTTTAGCGCAAGACATCGTAGCAGTGATACAAAAATATTTACCGGGTGATTATATTCCAAAGGAAAAACGCAGTAGTAAAGGCACGTATAATTCAGTTTCGATTGATATCGTCGCGCAAAACTTTGAGCAAGTAGAAACCCTTTACAAAGAACTTGCAAAAGTTGAAGGCGTCAAAATGGTTCTCTAAGATGAACAATACTGATTTAATTGTCCGTCAATTAGGATTACAAGATTATCAGGAAATCTGGCATAAAATGCAGGAATTCACGGATAATCGAAATGCAGAAACCACCGATGAAATTTGGCTAGTTGAGCATCATCCTGTTTTCACACAAGGCCAAGCAGGCAAACCGGAACACTTATTACAACGCAGTAATATTCCTGTTGTTCAATCTGATCGTGGTGGTCAAATTACCTATCATGGTCCTGGTCAGCAGGTCATGTATGTGCTCATTGATATTAAACGTCATGAACATTTAAATGTTCGCCAATTAGTGACCGCACTTGAACAATCCGTTGTAAAAACCCTAGCAGACTATGGTATTGAAGGTTATCCCAAACCAGATGCACCTGGCGTGTATATTGATGGCAAAAAAATCTGTTCATTAGGTTTACGCATTCGAAAAGGCTGCTCTTTCCATGGCCTCGCGTTTAATATCAATATGGATCTTAATCCTTTCCATTACATTAATCCTTGTGGCTAT
>CABSZQ010000041.1 GCA_902482195.1 uncultured Haemophilus sp. | reverse complement strand
CTGCAGAGAAGTCTCCTCAACCTCGTGATGAGCGGTTTGATGATCAGCTTCAGCTTGCAAAACCGGATTTATCCACTCAAAAGCCACAAATTTCAGAAAAACGTGACGATAAACATACACTTTCTATTACGAAAGAAGAATTGGCAAAACATCCTGATTTGATCGTACGTGGATTGATTCCTGCAGTGTTGCAAAATAACAGTGAAGCCGTTCAACTCTTATTGCCGTTGTATCAAAATTTGCCTAAACAAGATCCATTTTTACTTGAGTGGGCAAATGCGATTAATGCTCGCGAAGAGGGGCGTTTTTCAGAAGCGGTAACGCGTTATCGTACTCTATTTTCTCAAGATTCGACCATTCTGTCGTTACGTTATCAGTTAGCACAAGCACTCTTTTTAAACAATGATAATGAGGCTGCCAAAGATCAATTCCAAAAACTGAGAGCTGAACAAGTTTCGCCCGAGTCTATCGCCATGATCGACCAATATCTTTCGGCACTTAACCGCAGAGATCAGTGGAAGTTTCAAGGTGGTCTGAGTTTCTTAAACGAAAGTAATATTAACAATGCACCAAAAGCAGGTACTCGCATTGGAAATTGGAATGCCTGGGAGCGCGAAAGTGCAACAGGTTTTTCTTATTTTGCAGAAGCAGAGAAAAAATGGTCATTACCCCATAATTATTTCACTAAATTTTCTATTGAGGGAAGTGGGAAATATTACTGGGATAATAAAAAATATAATGAATTTAATGGTAGAGTTGGCACAGGATTCGGTTATCAAACCGCGCGTTTCGAGATGTCAGTAATGCCATTTACAGAAAGACGATGGTATGCAGGAGGTTCCTCGGGTAGTGAGTCAATGAAACAGTATTCGAAAAATTCAGGTGCTCGTTTAGATTTAACCTATTGGCTGAATGAAAAGTGGCAAATTTCAACCGCACTTGAATATGGTGAACAGCGTTATACCACTCGTAAACACTTGAATGGCAATAACTATCTTTGGTCAAATACGTTATCTTATTTTCCTAAGAGTGGTCAATTTTGGTTCGTAGGCGCTGATTATAATCGTGAAAATACACGAGATGAAGACAATGCTTATCAACGTAAAAATCTCCGTTTAGGTTGGGGACAAGAGTGGGGATGGGGTATTTCAACCCGCATTTCTCTTGCGTATGCACGTAGAACTTACAAAGGTGCTGATTTATTCAATATTCGTCAGAAAAATAATGAATATCAATCTGTAGTAACATTATGGCATAGAGATCTTTACTTCTGGGGAATCACGCCTAAAATTACGTGGTCTTATCAACGAGTTTCAAGTAATCACCCATTTTATAGCTACGACAAAAATCGTATTTTCCTTGAAATGGGTAAAACATTCTAACGGGGGAGTTCATAATGGATTTATCACAGCGGTATAAACAAGCGGCTGAGGAAGCTCGCTGGGCATTAGGTTTAGCAATTTTTTATGTGATTGGGTGGTGTGTGTGTGCTTATTTACCGAAAGACTCGTCTGGGCCGATAGGTTTTCCGTTGTGGTTTGAATTATCCTGTATTTATTTACCCATTTTGTTTGTAGTCATTGGGTATTGGATTGTCAAAATTGTCTTTTTAGATATCCCGCTAGATGTTGAGTCAAAGGAGAATAAATAATGAATTTAGGTATTATTCTCCCCTTAGTTATCTACTTAGTTTTCATCTTTGGCGCGGCATTATTTGCTTATGTTAAACGCAGTAAAGGTGATTTCCTTACGGAGTATTATGTGGGAAATCGCTCCATGACGGGCTTTGTGCTTGCGATGACAACGGCTTCCACTTATGCCAGTGCCAGTTCTTTTGTTGGTGGACCAGGGGCTGCTTATAAATATGGGCTAGGCTGGGTATTGCTCGCCATGATCCAAGTACCGGCTGTTTGGTTAGCCTTAGGTGCATTGGGCAAAAAGTTTGCATTACTTTCTCGCGAAACCAATGCGCTTACTATCAATGATTTATTTCTCTATCGTTATAAAAATAAATATCTCGTCTGGATTTCCAGTCTAGCATTGTTGCTTGCCTTTTTTGCTGCCATGGTTGTGCAATTTATTGGTGGCGCAAGATTGCTCGAAACCACGATAGGGATTCCTTATACTCATGCCTTACTTATTTTTGCCTTAACAGTTGGTATTTATACATTTATTGGTGGATTCCGAGCAGTCGTATTAACCGATACGATTCAAGGTACGGTAATGATTTTGGGGACAATCGTGCTATTAGTCGGGGTTGTTTACCATCTTGGTGGTGTAGAAAGTGCGGTCAATAAATTAACTGAAATTGATCCGAGTTTAGTCAGTCCTTACGGCCCAAATGAGATGCTTGATTTTCAATTTATGGCCTCATTTTGGATTTTAGTTTGTTTCGGTGTGGTTGGTTTACCGCATACAGCAGTCCGCTGCATGGCTTTCAAAGATAGTAAAGCCTTACATCGAGGGATGCTTATTGGTACGATTGTCCTTTCAGTCATTATGTTTGGTATGCATTTGGCGGGGGCTTTAGGAAGAGCCGTTGTGCCTGATTTAACGGTATCAGATAAAGTCATTCCAACCTTAATGTTGGAAGTGCTTCCTCCTATTGTTGCAGGGATTTTCTTAGCCGCACCGATGTCGGCGATTATGTCCACAGTTGATGCGCAACTCATTCAATCCTCCTCAATTTTTGTGAAAGACTTATATCTTGCAAGCAAACCTGAAGCCGCGAAGAATGAAAAACGAATTAGCCGTATTTCATCAGTCATCACACTTGTTTTATCGGCGTTGTTAATTCTTGCCGCACTGAATCCACCTGATATGATTATTTGGTTGAATTTGTTTGCTTTTGGGGGATTAGAAGCCGCATTCCTTTGGGTAATCGTATTAGGCATTTATTGGGATAAAGCAAATGCTGCCGGTGCAATAAGCTCTATGGTGGTGGGATTGAGTAGTTTTGTGTTATTGACTCAATTTGGTATTAAATTATTTGGTTTTAATGCCATTGTACCCGCGCTTGTATTTGGTTTGATTGCTTTCATTTTAGGTAACCAATTCGGCGCCAAAAAACAGTAAAAATGGACCGCACTTTATGATTTACCAGATCCTAGCGTTGTTTATTTGGAGTAGTGCCTTTGTTGCCGCTAAATACACCTTCACAATGATGGATACTATTTTAATGATCCAAGTCCGTTTATTCATGGCAGCAATTATTGTGATGCCTCTCTTTTTTCGTCGTTGGAAAGGCGTGTCTAAACCTATGCGAAAACAGCTTTGGTGGTTAGGTTTTTTCAATTATACCGCGACCTTTTTGCTGCAATTTATAGGTTTAAAATATACAAGTGCGGCAAGCGCAACGACCATGATTGGATTAGAGCCATTATGTGTGATTTTTATAGGGCATTTTTTCTTTCAAGATCGTGCGAAATGGTATCATTGGTTGTGTGGGGCTTTTGCTTTTTTAGGCGTAGCCATTTTAATTTTAGGTGGGCAGGGCAATGAAGGCTCAAGTGAAATTAGCTTATTGGGATGCTCCTTAGTGGTGGCGGCAAGTATTGTGTTTGCTTGTTGCTTGCGTTGGACGAAAAAAGTGGTGGCAACAGTTTCAGCACAAGCCTATACATCAATTTCGATTGTGTTAGCAAGCATCACCATGCTGCCCTTTACTTTATTGCTGACGGAAAACTGGGATATCCATTTTAACTGGCTTGGTTTCTTCGGTTTGATTTACCTTGGTGTAGCGTGCAGTTGGTTTGCCTTTTGGTTATGGAATAAAGGCTTAAATTCAGTGGATGCAAAAATCTCGGGAATTTTGACCGCACTTGAGCCGATTTTTGGTGTCTTTTTAGCGGTATTATTACTTAACGAAGAGGTTTCAATTGTTTCAGCGCTTGGGATTATCATTATTGTGGTTTCAGCCTTAGGCGTAAGTTTATTACCGAAATGGTTACATAAAGAAATTAATTAAAAGGAAAAGAAGATGGCGTGGATTCAAATTCGCTTAAATAGTACAAATGAAAAAGCCGAGAAAATTAGCGACTTTTTAGAAGAAATTGGCTCAGTTTCGGTGACATTTATGGATAGCCAAGATACGCCGATTTTTGAACCACTTCCGGGCGAAACGCGTTTGTGGGGAAACACCGATGTGATTGCATTGTTTGATGCAGAAACCGATATGAATGAAATTGTGAGTTTGCTTAAGCAAGCCCATCATTTAGATGAAAACACCGCTTACAAAATCGAGCAAATCGAGGATAAAGATTGGGAACGTGAATGGATGGATAACTTCCACCCAATGCAATTTGGCAAACGTTTATGGATTTGTCCTAGCTGGCGTGAGGTGCCGGATCAAAATGCGGTGAATGTGATGCTTGATCCTGGTTTAGCTTTCGGGACAGGTACCCATCCGACAACCGCACTTTGTTTAGAGTGGTTAGATGGTTTGGATTTAACCGGCAAAACCGTCATCGATTTTGGCTGTGGCTCAGGAATTCTTGCCATTGCAGCCCTTAAATTAGGAGCGAAAAATGCGATCGGTATTGATATCGATCCACAAGCGATTCTCGCCAGTCGTAATAATGCGGAACAGAATGGGGTGGCAGATCGCCTTCAGCTTTTCTTATCCGATGATAAACCAGCAGATTTAAAAGCGGATATCGTTGTGGCGAATATTCTTGCGGGTCCATTAAAAGAACTTTACCCGATTATTTCTCAGTTAGTGAAAGATGGCGGTGATCTTGGATTATCGGGTATTTTAGAAACACAAGCGCAATCGGTATGCGATGCTTATGCGCAATCCTTTGATTTAGAGCCTGTGGCGGTGAAAGAGGAATGGTGCCGTATTACAGGTAAATTAAAATCGGCTTAATTTCTTTTTGTCAATTAAAAAAAGTGCATTTTTTGAACAAAATTCACTTTGCAAAAAAAAGAAAAATGCGTAATATAGCACCCCTTGTCGGTTGCTATTGTGGCCTGACTTGCTGGAGATAGGACTTGTAATTGGGGATAACATAAAATGCGAATTGGTTCTTATGAATTAAAAAATCGTATTTTATTGGCACCCATGGCAGGTATCACGGATCAGCCCTTTTGACGTTTATGTGCCCATTATGGCGCAGGATTAACGTTTTCAGAGATGATGTCCACTAACCCACAGGTTTGGCATACAGAGAAATCGAAACTTCGTTTAGCACATAGTGAAGAGTTAGGATTAAATGCGGTGCAAATTGCAGGTTCTGATCCTTTAGAAATGGCCCAAGCTGCAGCAATTAATGTAGCCTATGGTGCTGAAATTATCGACATTAATATGGGCTGTCCCGCAAAGAAAGTAAATCGAAAATTAGCGGGCTCTGCACTGCTTCAATTTCCTGATTTAGTGGAAAAAATTTTAAAAGAAGTGGTGAATGCCGTTGATGTACCTGTGACGTTAAAAATTCGCACGGGTTGGGATAAGGCAAACCGAAACTGTGTGCAAATCGGCAAAATTGCAGAACAATCTGGTATTCAGGCTTTAACCATTCACGGGCGGACGAAAGAATGCTTATTTGAAGGGGAAGCGGAATACGACAATATTCGAGCAGTCAAACAATCAATTTCAATTCCAGTCATTGCGAATGGTGATATTGATTCAGCCTCGAAAGCGAAAAAGGTACTTGAGTATACAGGTGCCGATGCAATAATGATCGGTCGTGCCGCGCTAGGCAATCCATGGCTTTTTCAAGCCGTCGATGCCTTAGTGGAACATGATTCGATAATTCAAACGCCAAGTTTGCGTGAAAAGTGCGGTCATATTTTGCGTCATATTAAGGAACTTCATGAGTTCTATGGTGAGCAAAAAGGCTATCGAATAGCCCGCAAACACGTGGCTTGGTATTTACAGGGAATTCAACCCGATTCCGTTTTTAGACAGACTTTTAACGCAATTAATGAACCGAAAGAGCAGTTAATTGTGCTGGAAGATTTTTTAAATTCAATTTTGGATAAAGAAAAATGTTAGAACAACAACGTAGTCCGTCTGAAGCGTTAACCGTTTCAGTTTTAAACTCTCAATCACAAGTAACAAACAAACCATTACGTGATTCAGTAAAACAAGCTTTACGCAATTACTTATCACAATTAGATGGTCAAGATGTGAATGATCTTTACGAATTAGTATTAGCGGAAGTTGAACACCCGATGTTAGATATGATTATGCAATACACCCGCGGTAACCAAACCCGTGCAGCGAACATGCTAGGCATTAACCGTGGTACATTGCGTAAGAAATTGAAAAAATACGGTATGGGCTAATCAAAATTAGCAAAAGGAAAGGCGAACATGATGTTCGCCTTTTTTATTTATCTATTGAATAGTGAAGCTAATTGGCACACTGACTGAAGAAGTAAATCCAGCCGGTTTTGGACCAACAGGTCTTGCACTTCTCACAGCTTCAAGTGCTGCGTTGTCTAAGCTTTCATCACCAGAGGAGTTTGTGACACGTTCTCCTGATAAGGAGCCATCTGCCCCCACACTAAAACTTACGCTCACAACACCTTGTTTACGCATCATCTTCGCACGAGCGGGGTAGCGCTTGTGCCGTTCAATTTCACGTCGAATAGCCGCACGATAAGCATTTAGCTCATCCGTATTGGTACCTGAGCCACCTTGAACGCCATTTGTACCAGGTTGACCTGTGGTCGTTGCTTTAGAATTTGCCGTAGCCGTTGAATTAATATTCTTATCGCCAATCGGTAAGCTCTTCGGCATTTCTACCGCTTTCTCTGCTTTTACCTCATTTTTAGGTTTTTCCTTTGGCTTCTCCTTCGGTTTTGGTTTCGGCTTTTCTATTGGTTTTTCTGGCTTTTTCTCAGGTTCTTTTTTCTTTTCAGGCTCTGGTTTTTTCGTTGGATCCTCAACGATGTCCTGTTTTTCAGGCTCTGGTTCCACCTGTTGAGGTTCAGGTTCCGGTTCTGGAGTAGGTTCTTCCACTCGCATTCCTTGAATCATTTCCATCGAAATCGTTGTAGATATTTCACCTGCCGAATTACTTGCAGCTTCACTTGGCTTATGCCAGTTCCAAAGCAATGCGCCTACAATGGCACCATGAATTAATAGAGAAATAAGCAAGCCTAATAATGATCGTTTAGCTTGTTGGCTGTTCATTGTTTATGCCCTACTCCGACGCCTCCTACTGCTGGCGTATTTTCGCTCGAAACGCCTTTATCTTTCATCGAAACAATGGCGACATTTTTAATTTCATTTTTCGATAACATGTCAGTAATCGTCACAAAATCCTGGAAAGAGGCTTCTGCATCAATTTTTAATGTGACTTTCTGATCTTTATTCCAGCTCGCGATCTCTTTTTCAAGGGCTTCTTGGGAGATCGGTTTATCATTAAAATAAAGTTGTTTATCTGCCGTCACGGTTAATAATTTGGCTAATTCATCTGATTTGAATGCGACCGTTGAACTGGCTTTTGGCACATTAACTTGAATTTTCCCTTGAGAAATAAAGGATGCAGTGATCAATACTATCGCTAATAACACCAACATAATGTCGATGAAAGGAATAATGTTGATTTCATCAAATTTTTTCACGATTATTCCTTATCTTTTTGAGCGTTTAATACTTTCCATTTCAATAAGTTAACTTCTACTTTACGACCTAAGCCGTTATAGAACATCATAGATGGAATAGCGACTAAAATACCTAGGGCGGTTGCTTTTAATGCAAGAGAGAGGTGCATCATGATTGCGCCAGCATCGACATCACCGCCAGCTTGACCAATTTGATAGAAGGTTAACAAAATACCAATGACTGTTCCTAACAAACCTACATAAGGTGCGTTTGCACCAACGGTTGAAATGATCGTCATATTGCGATTTAAATCAATTTCAAGTGAATGGATATTGGAATATTTAGCGACATTGATACGGCTTAAAAAGATAAAACGTTCAATCACGGTAGCAAGCATGATTACGCTCATAAGAAGTAAAAGCCCGATAATAATGTAATCACTATATTGTTGTAAAAACTCAAAAAGTTGTAGCATTTGATAGTCCTTGAATGTTTAATAAAAACTCAAAATTAATTGAGAATGAATTTCAATTAGATTGGAAATTCTACCAAATGGAAAATAGAGCGTAAATATAAATTAGCAAAATGAACGATTTTTTGACCGCACTTTGAGATAAATCAGAGAAGTGCGGTTGTTTGAGCGGTATTTTAAAG
>CABSZQ010000040.1 GCA_902482195.1 uncultured Haemophilus sp. | reverse complement strand
ACTTGAACCATTAGTTAGCCGCCTTAGGTTTACGTCTGCGGTAATATTTTTTCTTCGGTGCAGGATGCAATTTTTGTTGCTCTTGAACCAACTGGCGACGTTGTTCTTGATTGCTGAGTTGGTACTCATGCCACCATTTTGCGAGCTCAACGGCTTCACCGCCTTCCACTTCAGCACGCATCGCCAATAAATCAAAGGCTGCACGGAATTTTTGATGTTCCATCGTGCGAGCAGGGTGAGAACCCGTGCGTTTAAGCAATTGTAATTGCAACATCCAAATATCACGAATAACGGATGTATGACGACGAGGTGCGGCTAATGATCGGCATAATTGATCAAGCACTTCATTTGCCGCAAGGGCATAGGCATCGTGATTGTTTAAGCCACCTTCATTTTTCAGCACATCCACTTTTTCGCGTAATGGATACCAGAAGAATGCCGCAAATAAAAAGGCTGGATTGATACGTAATTTGTCGGCAATACGTTCATCAGTTGAATTTAACGAAGTTAAAATCATGCGTTCTGCAAGGCTGTCTTCTTTTTCGGTAAAATAAGGCGTTAAGCTTGGGAAAAGCTGTTCAAATAAGCCATATTGGCGAAGTAATTTATAAGTTTTTACGCCATTGCCAGACTGCAATAATTTTAAGCTTTCATCGAATAAACGCGCCGGTGGAATATTTTTCAGTAATGGTGCAAGCTCACGAATGGGCTGTTCACTTGGTTTTTCCAAGAACATATCCAATTTCGCCATAAAGCGCACAGAGCGTAGCATACGCACAGGATCTTCTTGATAACGGGTAACGGGATCGCCAATCAGACGTAATTTTCCGTTTTTCAGGTCATCAATTCCGTTGAAGTAATCACGCAACGTATTATCTTGCGGATCGTAGTAAAGGGCGTTTACGGTAAAGTCACGACGCTCTGCATCTTGTTCAATGGTACCATACACGTTATCACGCAGTAACATTCCTTCATCGCTTTGTTTGGCTTGATTTTCGCTGCGAGCATCCGAATGGCTAGCACGGAATGTGGCCACTTCGATCACATCGCGTCCAAACATAATATGCGCAAGACGGAAACGACGACCAACTAAACGGCATTGACGTTGGAATACTGCTTGAATTTGGTCGGGACGTGCATTGGTTGCCACATCAAAATCTTTTGGGTGTTTACCTAACAATAAATCACGCAAACAACCACCAACGATGTAAGCGTCATAACCTTGACGTTGCAATTTTTCCACCACGGTAATGGCATTACGGCTAAACATACGTGGGTTAATACCAAAATGAGAGGCTTTAACGATATGTTTGTCGTGACGATGCGCTTGGGTGTTCGTTTTTTTGTGGTGAGAAGAGGACGGGGCGATCTTGGGTTGTGAACGCTCTGTTTTTGAAACGTTTGGTTTTTCAGTTTTTGGCGCTGTTTTTGGGACAGGCGAATTTATATTGGTTTCAGTTTCTTTTTTAGTTTTTTTACCAAATAAATTTTTTATATAAGTAAGAATAATTTACTCCATTCTCTGTGTTAAATGCACATTTGATAAAAACACGAAAAGTGCGGTTGTTTTTGACCGCACTTTTTCATTGGGTTATTTGAATCAATTAACCTGCGACTTGTTTTTCACGAATTTCAGCAAGGGTTTTGCAATCGATACAAAGATCAGCAGTAGGACGTGCTTCTAAGCGACGAATGCCAATTTCTTCCCCACAAGAATCGCAATAACCGAAATCATCGGTGTCCAATTTTTTCAATGTATATTCAATCTTTTTCATTAATTTACGCTCGCGATCGCGGTTGCGTAATTCAAGACTGAATTCTTCTTCTTGGGTCGCACGGTCTGCTGGATCAGGGAAGTTTGAAGCTTCATCTTGCATATGAGCAACAGTTCTTGATGCTTCTTCCACAATTTGCTCATGCCATGCAGTTAAAATTTTTCTGAAATGAAGAATTTGATCTTCATTCATGTATTCTTCACCTTTCTTTGGTTGATAAGGTGTAACACCGGCTAAATCCAGCAAACTTAGAGATGCCTTAGACATTGATAACTCCTAATAATAGTACAGAATTTAATGACGTCCTGTCTTGTTTTTTGTGATTAGTTCTTATTGCTAAAAATAGCTGACATAAGAACCTAGTTATTTTAAGGGCGATATAAATAGCAGAACTTCACCTATTTAGCAAATAAATTTAGCTTGGAAATTTAAAATTTGCGATCGTGATCGCAAAAAACAGTATGTTTATTTGCTTATCTGTGAGGTTAAGGCTAGTTTGCCTACTTTCTCGCTATAAATCACACTTAAAATGAAAATCACGCTATTTCAACTGTGCATGATGCTCATTGTCTCAGCCTTATCCTTGCTTGTCGTACCAGATTTTTTACTGTTCAGTTGGCAACAGGCTGGGCTGAGCATTTTAATGTTGGTTATGACCGCACTTTGTTTCCATTGGTTCAATTATTTTAAAGCCAGAAATTTTTTTATGAGCGGTATCTTGTTTTTGATTACTTTAGCTTATGCACATTCACCCGCTTTATCGTTATTGGGACAAGCAGAGAAAATTTCAAGTTTACCAAATAAAATCACCTTAGATCTTTATATCTCAGAAATTCTTCATCAACAAGATTATCAAACGTTGGTTGCAACAACGTCTTTATTTGATAGAAAAGCACAACAAATTTTTATTAATTGGAAAGCACCAGAAAAGCCACAGTTAGGGGAAATTTGGCGGGCGGATGTAAAGCTTCGCCCTATTTCGGCGAGATTAAACCATGGGGGATTTGATCGACAGCAATGGTATTTTTCCAAAAGAATTATTGCCGTAGGGAATGTGAAAAGTGCGGTCAAAATGAGTGAAGATTTTTCTTATCGCACAGATTTTCTACAGAATAGTCTCAAACAGACGGAAGGGCTTTCTTTACAAGGTTTACTTATCGCATTGGCATTCGGTGAGCGAGCTTGGTTGGATAATAAAACGTGGCTGATTTATCAGCAAACGAATACAGCACATTTGATTGCTATTTCAGGACTCCATATCGGTTTAGCAATGGGGATAGGATTTTTCTTTGCTCGATTTTTGCAATTTGCACTGCCTACACGCGTTATTTCGCCCTGGTTTCCGCTTTGCTTTGGTGTGTTGATTGCTTTAGGTTATGCCTATTTAGCCGGATTTAGTTTACCGACCTTTCGTGCAATGATGGCATTGCTTTTTATTGCAATCCTTCAATGTTCTCGACGATATTACACGCCTTCGCAAATGCTGTGTTTGGTGGTGGCATTTTTGCTTTTTTGTGATCCGCTTATGCCACTTTCGGTTAGCTTTTGGCTTTCAGTTGGTGCTGTTACCTGTTTGATTGTATGGTACCGATATGTTCCCTTATCAATCATTGAATGGCAACATCAAAAATTATCCCGCAAAGTGCGGTGGATTTTAGGATTGTTTCATTTGCAGATTGGTTTGTTGATTTTATTCACACCTATTCAGCTTTTCTTTTTTAATGGCTTGGCATTAAATGGGTTCTTAGCAAATTTAATTGCAGTGCCCTTGTATAGCTTCTTACTTGTACCCTTGATTCTCTTTGCGGTGTTAACGAATGGTGCATTTTCTTCTTGGTATTTTTCAAATGCGATTGCTCAAGGTATTACACAATGTCTCCGTGTTTTCCAAGGCTCATATGTGCCGATTTCAATTAATTTATCTCTTATTCTGACCGCACTTTTAAGCCTTATTTTTGGCGGAATGTTAAGTAGATTGTATTTTGCATCTCAAGCTCAAACAAAAAATACACCGTTAAAATCGAGTCGCTTTTTCACGTTAAATCATACAAAAATCTTATCGGCAAAAGAGTATAAACAAGCGCTATTGGGCATAATTCTTATTTTTAGTATTTGTATGAGTACGCTAGGATATCGATATTTCACGAAACCCAAATGGCAGCTAGATACCTTAGATGTGGGACAAGGTTTAGCAACCTTAATTGTGAAAGAGGGGAAAGGCGTGTTGTATGACACAGGGCCTGCTTGGCAGAATGGAATAGGGGCATCTTCCATGGCAGAATTGGAAATATTACCTTATCTTCAACGGGAAGGCATTGAGCTTGAAACTTTGATTTTAAGCCATGATGATAACGATCATTCAGGTGGTGCTAAAGCGATTTTAGCCGCATACCGAGACATTGAACTGATTACACCTTCTCGTAAAAACTACGGCGAAACGCACCGCACTTTTTGTCTTCAGGGGAAACAATGGCTGTGGCGAGGACTTGATTTTAAAGTTCTTTCACCAACGCAAATAACAGATAGAGCGGAGAATCCGCAATCTTGCGTAATTTTACTAACAGATGGACAGTACAAGATCCTTTTAACCGGTGATGCGGATGTGGCGACAGAAAGAGCATTTGCTGAAAACATAGGCAAAATTAATGTGTTACAAGTGGGGCATCATGGTAGTAAAACTTCAACAGGCGAGTTTTTATTGGCTCTGACGAAACCTGATCTTGCCTTAATTTCAAGTGGACGATGGAATGCGTGGAATTTTCCTCATCCAACCGTGATTGAACGGTTAAATCGTTATCAAAGTGCGGTCGAAAATACCGCTATTTCAGGTCATATAAGGTTAAATTTTACTGAAAAGGGCATTGAAATTGAAAAGGCGAGAGGAGATTTTTCACCTTGGTTTGCCCGTGTAATTGGATTATCCCCGAAATAACAGGTACAATGCAGCCAATTTTTATTAAGACAATGTGATGTAAGAACAAACTATGCAAGATAAAGATTTCTCAACCACACAAACTTTTAAGCGTTTATGGCCGATGATTTCACCGTTTAAATCAGGCTTATTAGTCGCCGCTTTTGCTTTAATTTTTAATGCTTTAGCAGATTCAGGTTTGATTTATATGCTTAAGCCTTTGCTTGATGATGGTTTCGGAAAAGCCGATCATTCTTTCTTGAAAATGATGGCATTTGTTGTCGTTGGTATGATTATATTGCGTGGGGTGACCAACTTTGTCTCTACTTATTGCCTAGCGTGGGTATCCGGTAAAGTAGTGATGATTATGCGCCGCCGTTTGTTTAAACATTTAATGTTTATGCCAGTGAGCTTTTTTGATCGTAATTCAACAGGAAAATTACTTTCTCGTATTACTTACGACTCAGAAATGATTGCTAACTCTTCATCTAGTTCATTAGTGACGATTGTTCGCGAAGGAGCCTATTTAATTTCGTTGCTTGTTGTGATGTTCTATACCAGTTGGGAATTAACACTTGTGCTTTTTGTGATTGGCCCGATTATTGCAGTACTGATTCGCATGGTATCTAAGATTTTCCGTAAGCTCAGTAAAAATATGCAAGATTCCATGGGGGAATTAACCTCTGCGACGGAACAAATGCTGAAAGGGCATAAGGTAGTGCTTTCTTTTGGTGGGCAATTAGTGGAGGAAGAGCGTTTCGATAAAGTCAGTAACGATATGCGTCGTAAAGGTATGAAGATGGTAACTGCTGATGCAATTTCAGATCCAGTTGTGCAAGTGATTGCTTCTTTGGCGTTGGCAGCAGTGCTTTATTTAGCAACGACACCATTAATTGCTGATGATAATTTAACTGCGGGTTCTTTCACGGTAGTTTTTTCTTCTATGTTAGCGATGATGCGTCCGTTAAAATCCTTGACGAATGTAAACTCACAATTCCAACGAGGCATGGCGGCTTGTCAGACATTGTTTGCGATCTTAGATTTAGAGACTGAAAAAGATAATGGTACGTATAAAGCCGAACCCGCAAAAGGTGATTTAGAATTTAAAAATGTGAGTTTTGCCTATGAGGGTAAAGAAGAGAAAGCCTTAAATAATATCTCTTTCTATGTGCCTGCAGGCAAAACCGTGGCATTAGTGGGGCGTTCAGGTTCGGGTAAATCAACCATTGCCAATTTAGTGACGCGTTTCTACGATATTGATGAAGGTGAGATTTTATTAGATGGCGTGAGAATTCAAGATTATCGTTTATCTAATTTACGTGAGAATTGTTCTGTTGTTTCTCAACAAGTGCATTTATTTAATGATACGATTGCCAATAATATCGCCTATGCGGCAGAAGATAAATACAGCCGTGAGCAAATTATCGAAGCAGCAAAAGCGGCTTATGCCCTAGAGTTTATCGAGAAACTTCCACAAGGTTTTGATACCGTTATTGGTGAGAATGGCGCAAGTCTTTCTGGTGGTCAACGTCAGCGTTTAGCCATTGCTCGTGCGTTATTACGTAATTCACCGGTTTTAATTTTAGATGAAGCGACGTCTGCTCTTGATACCGAATCTGAACGAGCGATCCAGTCCGCATTAGAAGAACTGAAGAAAGATCGTACGGTATTGGTTATCGCCCATCGTTTATCAACCATTGAAAATGCCGATGAAATCTTAGTCATTGAACATGGTGAAATTAAAGAGCGCGGCACGCATCAAGATTTATTAGCGCTTGATGGTGCGTATAAACAATTACACAGTATGCAGTTTAGCGGATAAAATAATAAGGGCGAACCAATGAGTTCGCCCAAAATCAATATAGGACAAATGAAATGCCTTTTTGGTACTCTAATTCAAAGCTTGCTTGGTTGCTTCTTCCTTTTTCACTGCTATTTTGGTTGATTAGCCAAATTCGCCGAGCACTATTTTCTCTGAATATCTTATCTTCTTATAAATCTCCGAAACCGGTCATTATTGTTGGTAATCTTTCTGTGGGTGGAAATGGTAAAACCCCTGTCGTTGTTTGGTTAGTTGAAGAGTTACAAAAACAAGGATTACGTGTAGGCGTGATTTCTCGTGGCTATGGTAGCCAATCTAAAACCTATCCTTTACTTGTCACACCTGAAACAGACCCTGTTCAAGGGGGCGATGAACCCGTTTTAATTGCAAAAAGAACAGGTGTACCTGTGGTGATTTCACCGAATCGTCAACAAGCTATTGAATTACTTTTGAAAACACAGGATTGCGATCTGATTATTTCGGATGATGGATTACAACATTATAAGTTGCAACGTGATATTGAAATTGTGGTGATGGACGCAGAACGTGCTTTAGGGAACGGCTTTGTATTACCCGCTGGGCCTTTACGTGAATTGCCAAGTCGTTTAAAAAGTGTGGACTTTGTGATTACTAATGGCGGAAAAAATGCTTATTCTGATGCCATTATGACGTTAGTTCCTCACTATGCGATTAATTTAGTGACAGCAGAAAAACGCTTGCTAAGTGAGTTTACCCAAGGTTCAGCCATTGCGGGAATTGGCAATCCTCAACGTTTTTTCACGATGTTGGAAAATTTAAATATTCGTTTAGCCAAGACGAAAGCTTTTCACGATCATCAACATTTTGAGCCGCAATTATTAGAAAAACTCGCTGAAAACCAACCGCTCTTTATGACCGAAAAGGATGCCGTAAAATGCCAAGCTTTTGCTAAAGAGAATTGGTGGTATGTTCCAGTTGATGCGGAGATTGTTGAGGCTGAAAACCAAGGCCAAAAACTTCCACAATTGTGGCAAAAAATTCGTCATTTGGTTTAACTCTATTCGAGTGAAATATGCGTGAAAAACTTAATCCTCGATTATTAGACGTGATCGCTTGCCCGAGATGTTTGGCAAGATTGAAATACGATCAAGAAAATCAACGGCTCATTTGCCCTTTTGAGCAAGTGGCGTATCCTATTGAACACGGCGTGCCGGTATTGTTGGCAGAAAAAGCCGAAACATTGAAAGAATAAGGAATACTTATGTCATTTACAGTTATTATCCCTGCTCGTTTTGCATCAAGCCGCTTACCGGGTAAACCTCTAGCCGATATTGCCGGTAAACCCATGATTCAACATGTTTTTGAAAAAGCCCAACAATCAGGTGCGAGCCGAGTGATTATCGCGACAGATAACGAACAAGTTGAAAAGGCAGCAAAAGCTTTTGGGGCAGAAGTGTGTATGACATCAGAAGCGCATAATTCCGGTACAGAGCGTTTAGCGGAAGTAGTAAGTAAGCTTGGTATTGCTGACGATGAAATCATTGTAAACATCCAAGGAGATGAGCCGTTAATTCCGCCTGTTATTGTGAGCCAAGTAGCAGAGAATTTAGCGAAATTTAACGTGAATATGGCAACGCTTGCGGTAAAAATTCATGAAGCGGAAGAGTTATTTAATCCAAATGCCGTGAAAGTCGTTACGGATAAAGATGGCTACGTTTTATATTTTTCCCGTTCAGTGATTC
>CABSZQ010000039.1 GCA_902482195.1 uncultured Haemophilus sp. | reverse complement strand
AACCGGCATAGCATGGTTTTGGTCTGATGCTCGCATCAAAAAATGGTCAAAAATTGAAGGGTTAAATTATTTAAAAGAAAACGCCCAAGACGGCATTATCTTTGTGGGTGTCCATTTCCTTACCCTTGAATTAGGCGCGCGTATTGTGGGCTTACATCATCCTGGCGTAGGCGTTTATCGTCCCAATGACAATCCTGTACTGGATTGGTTACAAATTAAAGGTCGTTTGCGTTCAAACAAAGACATGCTGAATCGAAAAGATCTGCGTGGCATGCTCAAAGCTTTACGTAAAGGTGAAACCATTTGGTATGCGCCCGATCAGATTACGGCCGAAAAAATGCGGTATTTGTGCCTTTCTTTGCAGTAAAAGAAGCCGCAACTACGACAGGCAGTTATTATCTGCTTAAATCTGCACCAAATTGTAAAGTTGTCCCTTTTGCTCCATTGCGTAATAAAGACGGCTCAGGCTATACGGTCAGTATTTCTCCACCAGTGGATTTTTCCGATCTTTCAGATGAAACAGCAATCGCTGCAAGAATGAATAAAGTTGTGGAAAAAGAAATCTTAAAAGGCGTGGAACAATACATGTGGTTACACCGCCGATTTAAAACGCGTCCAACTGAAGATGAACCAAGTTTGTATTCATAAGTGCGGTTGATTTTTCATCTATTTTCGAATACAAAAACGACATATCGAAAAATAAGGAAAATTTCCTTATTTTTTTCTTGATCTTTATATAATAAAATATATAATGAACTCGTTTTAAGGTTTTAGATAGTAAACTTGTGTTATGACATACACACTACTGGCTAGTGCATTCCCCCCACTCCTTTTGCACTAGCCATTTTTTTTTAAATCCCTTACCATATCTCACCCTTTTCTTTTTTCTCAAAAATGATGAACAATCTAAAACTTGAACGTTTACTAAACGAAAAACTTAGCACAGACAGAATCAATGATTACGCCCCTAACGGTTTGCAAGTAGAAGGTAAAGCAGAGATCAAAAAGATCATCACGGGTGTCACCGCAAGCCAAGCTTTGATTGATTATGCCGTTGCACAACAAGCTGATGCAGTGCTTGTCCACCATGGCTATTTTTGGAAAAGTGAAAATCCTTGTATTCGCGGCATGAAAGGCAAACGTATCAAAACCTTGCTTGTGAATGACATTAATTTATACGGCTACCACTTGCCTTTGGATGTCCACCCAGAATTAGGTAACAACGCAAAACTTGCTCAGTTATTAGGGATTAGCGATCTTCAACCTTTAGAAAATAGCGCAACCAGCATTCCTGTTTGGGGAACGTTAAAAGATCCCGTTACTGCTGAAGAATTTGCGCACCGTATTGAACAAGTGCTTCACCGTAAACCGTTAATTTGCACCGAAAACGGACCGCACTTAATCCGTAAAGTAGGCATTTGTACCGGTGGCGGACAAGGCTATATTGATTTAGCTGCAACACAAGGCTGTGATGCTTTTATTACCGGTGAGGTTTCGGAGCAAACAATTCACTCTGCTCGTGAGCAAGGTATTCATTTCTTTGCGGCTGGTCACCATGCAACAGAACGCTACGGCATTAAGGCATTAGGTGAATGGCTAGCGGCTGAATATGACTTGGATGTAGAATTTAAAGATATTGATAATCCAGCCTAACTGGTACAAAGTGTGATTGATTGCCGAATGCACACAAAACAAGTATAATCTCGTCGATTTTTTTAACTCAAACATAGGAGAAAATATGGGTTTCTTAACTGGTAAACGTATTTTAGTAGCAGGTCTTGCAAGCAACCGTTCTATCGCTTACGGGATCGCAAAAGCAATGAAAGAACAAGGTGCTGAACTTGCTTTCACTTATTTAAACGATAAATTACAACCACGCGTAGAAGAATTTGCAAAAGAATTTGGTTCTGACATCGTCCTTCCTTTAGACGTAGCGACCGATGAAAGCATCCAAAACTGCTTTGCAGAATTAAGCAAACGTTGGGAAAAATTTGATGGTTTCGTACACGCTATCGCATTCGCACCGGGCGATCAATTAGATGGTGATTACGTAAACGCAGCAACTCGTGAAGGCTACCGTATCGCTCACGACATCAGTGCATTCAGCTTTGTTGCTATGGCACAAGCGGCACGTCCTTACTTAAATCCAAATGCAGCGTTATTAACCCTTTCTTACTTAGGTGCAGAGCGCGCAATTCCTAACTACAACGTGATGTGTTTAGCGAAAGCGTCTCTTGAAGCGGCTACTCGCGTAATGGCAGCTGACTTAGGTAAAGAAGGTATTCGTGTAAATGCAATTTCTGCAGGTCCAATCCGTACCTTAGCGGCATCAGGTATTAAAAACCTCAAGAAAATGCTTTCTGCATTTGAGAAAACCGCAGCATTACGCCGTACAGTTACTATCGAAGATGTGGGTAATTCAGCAGCATTCTTATGCTCTGATTTAGCATCTGGTATTACCGGTGAAATCGTTCACGTCGATGCAGGTTTCAGCATCACTGCAATGGGCGAATTAGGCGAAGAATAATTTTTCGTACAATCTATTTTTAGGCAGGCTTTTCAGTCTGCCTTTTCTCTTTTTTTAAATATAACTATGTTCCAAGATAATCCACTACTCGCACAACTTAAGCAACAAATCCACGATAGCAAAGAACACGTTGAAGGCGTGGTAAAAAGTACTGATAAAGCTTATGGTTTTTTAGAGTGCGATAAAAAAAGCTACTTTATTGCCCCACCTGCAATGAAAAAAGTAATGCACGGTGACAAAATCAAAGCCACCATTGAAAAGCAAGGCGATAAAGAACAAGCTGAACCTGAAGAATTAATTGAACCAATGCTCACGCGCTTTATTGCCAAAGTGCGGTTCAATAAAGACAAGAAATTGCAAGTTTTGGTTGATCACCCAAGTATCAACCAACCTATTGGTGCACAACAAGCCAAATCCGTCAAAGAAGAATTACAAGAAGGCGACTGGGTCGTCGCAAATTTAAAAACACATCCATTACGTGATGATCGCTTTTTCTATGCCACCATCAATCAATTTATTTGCCGTGCTGATGATGAATTAGCTCCTTGGTGGGTGACATTGGCACGTCATGAGCAATCTCGTCATCCGGTACAAGGTGCAGAAAGCTATGAGATGTTAGATCAACAAACTCGTGAAGATCTGACCGCACTTCATTTTGTCACCATTGACTCTGAAAGCACACAGGATATGGACGATGCCCTTTATATCGAACCTGTCGAGCAAGATGGTACGCAAACCGGCTGGCGATTAGTCGTTGCCATTGCAGATCCAACAGCTTACATTGCATTAGATTCACAAATTGAAAAAGATGCGAAACAGCGTTGTTTCACCAATTATTTGCCTGGCTTTAACATTCCTATGTTGCCTCGTGAATTATCCGATGAATTATGTTCATTAATGGCAAATGAAACTCGCCCTGCATTAGTGTGTTACATTGAAACGGATCTTGAAGGTAATATTACGGCTAAACCGCATTTTGTATCGGCTTATGTACAATCTAAAGCAAAATTAGCCTATAACAAGATTTCAGATTATTTAGAACAAGTACCGGATGCATGGCAACCGGAAACACCTGAAATTGCCCAGCAAATTGATTGGTTACATCAATTTACTCAAGCACGTATTCAATGGCGTAAAACCCATTCCTTGTTATTTAAAGAGAAACCGGATTACTCCTTTATTCTCGCTGAAAATGGCAAAGTGAACGAAATTAAAGCGGAATATCGTCGTATTGCAAATCAAATCGTGGAAGAATCCATGATCATTGCCAACATTTGTGCCGCTCAATTCTTAGCGGAGCATGCTAAAACCGGTATTTTCAATACACACACTGGTTTTGATAAGAAATTCTTAGAAAACGCGCATAATTTCTTAATGGCAAATTTAGCCAATGAAGAAAATCAAGCTGAGCTTGCTGAGCGTTATTCAGTGGAAAATTTGGCAACCTTAAAAGGTTATTGCCAAATGCGTCATGATATTGAACCAATTGAAGGTGACTATTTAGAATTCCGTTTACGTCGTTATTTAACCTTTGCGGAATTTAAATCCGAACTCGCTCCACATTTTGGGCTTGGATTAGAAGGTTATGCGACCTGGACATCGCCTATCCGTAAATATTCCGATATGGTAAACCATCGTTTAATCAAAGCTGTGCTCACACAGCAAGCTTGTGAAAAGCCACAAGATGAAGTGCTTGCACGCTTACAAGAAGCCCGTCGCCAAAATCGCTTGGTTGAGCGTGATATCGCAGACTGGTTATATTGTCGCTATCTTGCTGACAAAGTCGCTGAAAATGCTGAATTTGATGCAGAAGTGCAAGATGTGATGCGTGGTGGTTTACGTGTTCAATTATTAGAAAATGGTGCATCTATGTTCGTACCAGCTTCCACGTTGCATCCAAATAAAGATGAAATGCAAGTGAATGCAGATGAATTAGCACTGTATATTCAAGGGGAACGCCGTTACAAAATCGGTGATTTGGTTAAAGTGAAACTCACCGAAGTTCGAGAAGAAACTCGTAGTATTATCGGCCAATTAATCATTTAATGACCACTTCCCTTCTAATACTAGAAATACCGCTCGTTACATAACGGACGGTATTTTTTATAGAACCTAAGTTGTAAAAATACTTTGTACGTCGATAGTAATAAATAAAAGGATTATTGGGATAGATTGAAGAACATCGAGATGAGATATTGATATGACATCCCCGCCTTAAAAAGCGGGGATAAAATGAATGTTTAGGCTAAATTACATTTTAGGAATTTCTACTCCAGATGAAAGCACGTCTTGAATATCGGATTTTAAGACATCTGCTTTTGGTCCATAAATCGCTTGGATACCAGAGCCTTTCACGATAAAGCCCATTGCACCTGCTTGTTTCCAACTTGCTTCATCACCCACTAACTCAGGATTATGTACGGTGATACGTAAACGTGTCATACAAGCATCAACATCTGCAATATTATTACGTCCACCAAGTAAGTTGATGATTTGGATAACTTGTGCGCTAGCATTCGCAACTTTCGGTTCATCGCTAGAAGTTTCATCTGAACCTTTCGCATCATAGTTACCATTACGGCCTGCTGTGGCAAGGTTAAATTTCTTAATCATAAAGTTCGCGATAAAGAACATAGCCACTGCAAATAGGATTGATACCCAAATAAAGTTGAGCACATCCATACCAATGCCGGCTTTAATCGCCATTGGTGTACGTGTTAAGAACTCAATATTACCGAATGAATGCACACGTAAGTCAACAATATCTGCCATGGCGAAAGCACAACCTTGTACTAACGCATAAACAATATAAAGCGGTAAGGCGACAAACATAAACATGTATTCGATTGGTTCAGTCACACCAGTTAAAAACACCGCAAGTGCAGAAGAAAGGAAAATACCTTTATAGAGTTTTTTCTTGTCTTCATCCACATTGATATACATTGCGAGAGTCAAGCCCATTAAGATACCGGTTGAACCAATCATTTGCCCTACTTTGAAGCGAGCAGGTGTCACAGTTGAAAGAAGTTCGTTATATTGCGTTAAATTACCTGCATCTTTAAGGTTGATTAAGTCAGTCACCCAGGCAAGCCAAAGTGGATCTTGACCAAATACTTGTTTGCCTTGTTGCGCACCGGTTAAGAACTCATAAGTACCGCCTAATGAAGTGTAGTTCATTGGGATGGTCAACATGTGGTGTAAACCAAATGGAAGCAATAAACGCTCTAAGGTACCGTAAATAAATGGTGCTAAAATTGGCGCTGAGTTTTGTGAGTTAGCAATCCATTGACCGAAATGATTAATACCGGTTTGAACTAAAGGCCAGAATAATGATAGGAAGATCGCCACTAATACAGAACGATAAATAACAACGAAAGGAACGAAGCGTTTACCATTAAAGAACGTCAGTACTTCAGGTAATTTACGGAAATTGTAATAACGGTTAAAAGTTGTAGCACCAACAAAACCGGCGATAATACCAACGAACACACCCATATTTAACGCAGGTTGCCCAAGCACATTCACAAAGTAATTCGCCACAGGAATTTCACCGGCCAATACTGTACTTACATGTGCATTTGGATCCGCTAGCATTTCAAGTTTCACACCGAAAAAGTTACCGGTAATTAAGTTAATTAAAATGAAAGCAAGACCCGCTGCAAATGCGCCACCTGCACGCTCATTTGCCCAGCTACCACCAATCGCTAAAGCAAATAATAAATGAAGGTTACCAATAATCCCCCAACCAATTTGGGCGATAATGTTTCCGACAAGCGCTAGCCATTCCGCATCGCTAATCAAAGGCAGTGAGTTACCAATACTCACCATTAAACCCGCGGCTGGCATCACAGCAATCACAACCATTAGGCACTTACCGAATTTTTGCCAAAATTCAAAACTGAGCATTTTTTTCATATTGATTCTCCTACAAGATGAGAGCTACTTCTACGCCAAAATGGTCGGAAACAATCGGTTTATTTTTGTCATTAAAAATAACCTGACTGGATAAAACCCTTTTTGCTTGGTTTAAAAAAATATAATCTAATCGCTTTTCTTGACTATGGCCTTTCCAACCGTCAATCGCTTTCTCTACAGTGATACCGCTATCCTTCTGCTCTGCCATTTCAAATGTATCGAATAAGCCTAAGGATTTAATTTGTTGGTAAGCTTGTTGGTCGCTTATTGCATCGGTATTGAAATCGCCCATCAAGATTTTAAGATTCGCACTTTGACTTCGCTCTACAATATAACGAACATTATCAAGTTGCTTTTCACCATCACAATTTGGCAAATTGATGTGGCAAGAATAACATTCAATTAACTGGCCTTGATATTCTACCGTCAAGCCAATGATTTTACGCGAGAGAATCGAGTCAAGACGTTGATGTTGGCTACAATAAAACGCATCAACATCATAAACGGGCAAACGCGTTAAAAATGCAATGCCTTCATCATATTTATCATAACCAATATGCGAATTGCTCCAAAAAAGCGAGTATTTCTGTGCAACGCGTTGATTGATTTTATTTAACAGAATGACACCATAGTTATCTTGCTTTAACGTTGGCGAAATAGCAGGAGCCGACATCAATTGATTAACCTCTTGTAAGGCAATGATGTCATAACCCTTTTCCACAATAGTCTCAGCAAGAATCTCTATTTTTTCCGCTTGGTTAGCTTCTAACCAAGCGTGTACATTCAGGGTAAGTAGTTTCATTGCTTCCCCTTAGCCCTCACAATGCCAAATGTCTGCATTATATTGAGCGATAGTGCGATCTGATGAGAAGAAGCCCGCTTTTGCGATATTGTGCACCACTTTCTCATTCCAACTATCCTGATCTTCATAATCAGCTAAGATTTGTTCTTTCGCGTCGACATAAGCATTAAAGTCAATTAACGTCATAAACCAGTCTTTACTTAATAATTCGTTATAAAGACGTTCTAAACGTGTTTTATTGCCTAATTTCACCACGGCAGGATTCAGAATAAAATCAACCGCTCTTTTAATATCTTTGTCGTTTTCATAATACTCTTTTGAAACATAACCCGCTGTTTCATAAAGTTTAATAATGCTTTCTGAATCTTTACCGAATGTATAGATATTTTCAGCACCAGCTAATTCTGCAATTTCAACATTAGCCCCATCCATTGTGCCTAAGGTTAACGCGCCATTAAGCATAAATTTCATATTACCTGTACCAGAAGCTTCTTTAGAGGCAAGTGAAATTTGTTCTGAAATATCGGTTGCTGGAATCAGTTTTTCTGCCACGCTCACATTATAGTTTTCCACCAAATGTACATTTAAATACTTATTCACTTTAGGATCATTATTGATTAACTCAGATAAGCAAAGAATTAAGTGAATAATATCCTGTGCAATCACATAAGCAGGTGCAGCTTTTCCGCCAAAAATCACGGTAATTTTACGTTTTGGTAATTTGCCTGCTTTAATTTCTAAGTATTTATGAATCACATAAAGCGCATTCATTTGTTGGCGTTTATATTCATGGAAACGCTTAATTTGCGTATCAATGATTGAGTTTTCATCTAACTCAATACCTTTATTTTCTTTAAGGTACGCTTTTAGTGCTAATTTGTTTTCAAACTTAATTTTCGCTAATTGTTGATGAACCTTTTTATCATCTTTAAAGGCTAACAATTTTTCTAATTTCGTTGCATCATGCAAATACTCATCGCCAATCAATTCTTTAATGTAAGCCGCTAATGGTTGGTTAGAAAACTCTAACCAACGGCGGAAGGTAATGCCGTTTGTCTTATTATTGAATTTTTCAGGATATAACGCATAGAACGCTTTA
>CABSZQ010000038.1 GCA_902482195.1 uncultured Haemophilus sp. | reverse complement strand
GGGGCAACAGAACGATTTGTTGATGTGTTGAAAAACAGAATACTAAAATAAGAGAATAAAAAAACCTTACTTGTTACAGTAAGGTTTTTTCATCTTCAACGCTTAATTATTTTGCAGCTGGAGCAGCTGGTGCTGCAGGTGCAAATTTTTGTGCTAAATCAGCACCATCTTTTTGTAATTTAGCTACTGCAGCTTGTAGTTTTTCAACTTTAGCTTGGTAAGCTTTAGTTTGTTCTTCAGTTGGCGCTTTAGTTGCTAAGTTTAATTGATCAACTAATAATTCACTTGATAATGCAAGTACTTCTTTATTTTGATCTTTGATGTTTTTCACTGAAGGTGAAGCAACTTCTAATTTATCTAAGCTTGCAATAGTATCTTCAACAGTTTTGTTGAAAGTTTTGATTGCTTCTTCAATTTTCTTCTCATCTTTTGCTTGAACAGCAGCCGTTAAATCAGATTGAAGTTTTTGTTGTGCAGCCATTTGAGCTTGAGCTTGGCTTGCATTCCATTCAAGTAATTTGTTGTAGTCAGCTTGTTCTTGAGCTGGTGTAGCTTCAACTGGTTTAGCCGCTTCTTGTTTAGCTTCTGGCGCAGGCTGAGTTGTTTCAGGTTTTGCTGGAGCTGGTTTATCAGCTGGTTTATCACAAGCAGTTAAGAATAATGCAAATAATGCAGTTGCACTGATTTTAGTAAATTTGTTCATAAACAATCCTTTATTGATATATAAAAAATTTCTTAGCTTATAAAAACTAAGCCCTTTCTAAGACCTTACATTTTAAAATTAGTTTAAAAAAATTTCAAAACTATTTTAGTGTTTGAATATATTCACTTAAATTATGAATATCTTGCTCACTTAAACGTTGTTTTGCAGGGCTTCCTGCACCAGTAATATTTCCCGCTTTTCGTTCTGAAAGTGCGGCTGAAATTTCTTCTGGTTTTAGTTGATTAATAATTTTTGACTCACCCATTGCTGGTTTTTCGCCTTGTTTCCCATGACAAGTTGCACAAGAGCGTTTATATACCTTTTCAGCTTTCACTAAGTCAGCTTCGGCAGAAAGGGCGGGGGTTGTAAATAAAAAGCCTAAAATGGGTAAAAGTGTAGAGAGTAAGTAAATTCGTTTTTGCATTTTGGCTAGCCTTTAAATAATTTATCTAAATCTGCCGCGGGAATTGCTCCTTCATATTTAGCCTGAATATTGCCTTCAGGTGTAATCACAAAGCTTGTTGGCGTGCCGATAAGCTGATAGCGTTCTGCTGTGATTTTTAATTGGTCTTTGATAACCGGCAACGTAAGCTGACGTTTAGCAACCACAGCTTTAGTATCCACTTTATCACCATCTACGTTAATAGCGATAAGCTGAACTTTATTTGGATTAGCTTCAGCCAATTTTTCAAATTCTTTTAACTCAGCGACACATCGTCCACAGGTTTCAGACCAGAATGTCAGTAGACGAGTGCCTTGCCAATCATCAAGCTTCACCTCTTTACCTTGTAAATCATAGGCTGCAATATCTGGTGCTTTTTGACCAATTGCAGCGACTTCGTCTTTACAAGAAACACTGCCGAAAATGACCGCACTTATCGCGAGTAGTTTTACGAATTTATTTTTCATGAATGTCCTCTTTTACAAATTTTCCGTGATGGAGATAAATAACACGATCGGTTAACTCACCCAATTCAGGATTGTGTGTAACCATGACGATGGTTCTACCTTGGCGATTTAATTCTTGTAGTAAATCCAGTACAAGCTCTTCATTTTTTTCGTCGAGGTTACCCGTAGGCTCATCGGCAAAAATGACTGGAGGCTGGTTCACCAACGCGCGAGCAATACATACCCGTTGTTGTTCACCTCCAGAAAGTTGGCTTGGACGGTGATCAATACGATGACCTAGTCCCACTTGTTCGAGCACCGCTTTAGCTGCCGCTTCATCAATCACACTGTGATAGTGCTGTGCGAGCATCACATTTTCAAGTGCGGTCAAATAAGGGATCAAATGGAATTGTTGGAATACTAGACCAATTTTTTCCGCTCGGAAACGTTGACGACCCACTTCATCCAGTTGTGCCGCATCGACGCCGTCTAAAATCACTTTACCTTCACTGGCCGTATCTAAACCGGTCAGAATATTCATGAGCGTGGTTTTACCCGAACCCGATGCCCCCATGATTGCAATAAACTCACCTTGGCGAATTTGAATATTAATATCTTCTAAAGCAGTGACTTGCCCGAATCGTTTATATAAATGTTGCGTTTCAATCACAAATTCACTCATTTTATTCCCCTTTTAACACATTTGCGGTTTGAATATTTAAAGCTCGTTTGGTTGGTACAATCACCGCAATAAAGGCAACCAATAACGATAAGACGATAGTAATTGGAATAACCGGCAGACGCATATCAATATAAGATTTGAATACGGTTAATCCAAGTAATTGTGCCAAAATGTAGCCGAGAATCAGTCCCGCAACAATTGCACAAAGTGCAATGATGAGGATCTCAGTACTAATCTGTTTAATGATGTCACTTTGTTTGGCGCCTAAGGCTTTTTGTAGTGCAAATTCTTTTGCTCGCTCACCAACAATCGCAATCAATGTGGTGTTCACACAAAGGGTGGCGAGAATCAAAATGACCAATGAGATTAACCCCATTAAGCCTTTGATTTTATCTAAAATCTGCCCTTCAGAAGCAGAGACTTTTCGAATCGGGCGGGCAGTCAGATCAGGTTGATGTTGCATAATGTCTTGTGCAAACTGTGCGACGTTACCTTGTTCATTTTTGACATTGAGCAAGGCGTTGTTTGCCAAGCCTTCTTTATCTAACCAACTTTGCGCAAATTCTAAGCTAACGATTAACATGTTGTCTGTGGCATCGCCTGCCTCAACAATACCTTTTATCGTGAATTCATGTTTTTCAACTGCATTTTTAGACAGAGTTAATTTACTTCCAACGTTTAAATTGAGTCGTTCAGCTAAGGTTTTCCCAATCATGGCATTGCGATCATCAAAATTCACATTAATGGCTGAGCCGGTAATTTGCCAATAAGGTGCCAGAACATGCATATCTTCAAACCACACGCCCATAATGACGATTTTTTCTAAATCACTTCGCGCAACACCATATAAATAAGGACTGGCAGCGGTAATGAAATTATCCGGTGCATTGTGCAGAATTTGCTTTAATTGGCGTTCTTTCATCAATCCACCATTGGCTGCACCAATATAAAAGTTTGCCCCGAAAGTACGGAGCTCTTGACTCATTTTGGTATTAATATCGAAATATACTGCTGCCATTGCGGTTACAATAGACGCACCGACAGTCAGCGCAGAGAAGATAATAAATACTCGTTGTAAACGTAGGCGTAATGCTTGGAAGATTAAACGCCAAAACATACTTTTATTGGCGGCCATACAGCACCTCCACTGGGTAAAGTTTGGCAATACGATGGGCTGGGAACCAAGTGCCCACCACAGCAATTAAAATAGACAGCATCAATACGCAAGGGATGACAATCCAAGCGAAACTCAGTGGTACGCCAAATAGCGCTGAACCAATAAATCTTGCTAAGCCCCATCCTGCAATACAACCAAGAGTCCCACCAATTAAGGCGCTAATAATGGCTTCACAATAAAATAATAAGGCGATTTGCCATTGGTATGCGCCTAAGGCTTTCATTAGCCCAATTTCTTTTGAGCGCTCAATGATCCCTGTACTCATTAATGAGGCAATCCCCATGGCTGCCGCGATTAAAGCAGCGAGAGTAACAACAGCAAGCAATAATTGGATTTTACCAATGACGACACCTTCTGAAGCGGCAACCTGCCAAATTGGGCGAACAATAGCACCAGAAATGGCTTCTTCTAACTGATGTGAAATAGAAGAGACATAAGCTGTACAATACCAACGATCGTACTCTTCGGCATCTAACGCATCGGTATTAGCTCGTGCCTTACGAGAAAGATCATTTTCAGGCACAGTCAGGGCAGAAACTTTAACTGATTGAATTTTCCCTTCTAAACCCAGTAATTTTTGTACAGCATTGAGTGGCATGACTAATTGATTATCTTCAGCACCACCTGTAGATAAAATCCCGGTAATTTCAACCGCACTTTGATTATCAAGTTTATCATTTTGATAGTGGAGCTTGATTTTATCGCCTTGTTTTAAACCAGTTCGTTGCGCTAATTGTTCACCAATGAGCGCAGGAATAAATTCACCTTCAGGCGTTTCAAGATCGTTTACCCATTTCCCTTGAACATGCCAATAAGGGCTAATAATTTTTTGTCCTGTGTGGTAATCATCTTCATCAGGTACAGGGATGTTGTGATCAAAAAATGTACCTAGCACATTAATTTGTCCAAGTGCGGTTGATTTATCGAGAGTTTTTTCGGAAAGCATTTCAGCTTTTACATCTGCACTTAATAAGGGTGCAAATCCCACAATGTTATTTCGCCAGAAAATATCTTTAATGTTAGGTAGTTCTTTTTCATCAAGGAAATCTTGGCTACTTAAATCAGTGTTGTGACTGAGCTCATCAGGTAAGGCTGCATTACTTGCAGGTTCAACTAAAATATTGGCTCCGTAAGACTTGAGCTCTTTTGCCATTTTGTCGCCGATATCAATAGAAACAGCTAATAGCGCAGAGACTAAGCCTGCCGCTAAGAAAATAGTAATAACGGCCAACAGTTTACGTTTAATGCTAAAACGCCAAGATTGAAATAACATTCTTGCTAGCATTATTCCCCCTTACCTAAATACTTTTCAGGGTTATCACGGAATAAATCAAGATTTTTCTCACTTTCAAAGAAGTAAGTTTTACCTTCGTAATTATATTTGTGCTCAGTTTTAGTATTTTTCATTTGGGTGCCACTAATCGGATCTTTTACATCGATTTCAATAATCGTGCTAAATAAATTTAACCCTTCTTCTAAGCTGGTTCGATTAATGAGAATTTCAGTCTCAGTTTGTTGCCAATCTTCAATCGGCACAGGATTACAGCCACCCGGTTTACCAATAGATGGAATAAACATATGTACGCCGCAGCCCACACAAACGACTTGGTTACCTTCCATGACATAGCCTTGGTCACCACAAAGCAAGCAGGCATCAAATACTGCAGCTAGACTTAATTTATCCGGTTGACGATTAATAACAAAGAAACGCACAGCTTTACCATCATCAGCAATCCAAACAAAACGGTGTAATTTACCGTCTTTTACTTGTTCAATTGGAATATGAACTTGTTGCTTTTCATCTAAGGTCAGAGGAATCGCTTCTGACAGTTGTGGTGGACGAGAAGCAATTTGCTCCCAATAAAGTTGTGTAGCAAAAATAATTGCCAAGGCCAAATAGCCCCATCCAAGTAAGCGAGAGGAGTTACGCAATGCAGCTAATTTTTGGCGTTTTTCAATGGGTTCTTGTGTGGCATTAACTTGTTGCTTGCGTGATAAATGAATTTTGCCGTAGAAGATGGCAAGTACAATGAAGAGTAAGGCGGCACAGATGTAATTTAACCAGCGAGTGATTTCGCCTGATTTCGCAACAAAGCTTAAACGTAGTTTGGTGAGTTCAAGCACTTGAAGTTTCATTAAAATTAATAAGAGTTCGCCAATAAGTGGAACAAGTAAGCAAACTAAGAGAAGGCTAATTGCACCTTTTAAAAGTGCGGTAGATTTTTGTTGTGTTTTTACCGCTTGTTTTAGAAGTAAATAGATCCAGCCTTGTAAGCATAAACAAAAAACAAAGGCAAAAATGACCGCACTTATATGTAAGATCGAATCGGTATTGATAACATCAGTAGAAACGAGGGCAGTAATATTAGGATCTTTTGCCCAGAAGCTTCCAGCGATGAGCATTAATATGGTTTGCCAAAAGGTAGGTAAGCGACCTTTGCCGAAAATTAAACATAAGGCAAAGATAGTCAAGAGCACCAATATCACGCCATTGACGATTAAATTGGTGATTTGTCCCGTAGGTAAACTAAGGCGCAGTACGATACCGGCAATAAAACCGAATAGGCTAAGCCAAATTATTTTTTTTGCACTTACAGAGGATTGTTTACTGTGATAAACACCGAGCAATAATGAAAAAGGTAAAAGTGCTTGAAGCAGGAAAGTAAAAAAATAATTCATAGTTTGACCATTTAATAGGATAAAACAGACGATATTTTAAGGTTAAATGAAATGCTATTGCCTTCCCCTGAAATACAAGGGAAGGCAAGTCGGTAAAATTAATATTTACCTGAGATTATTTGATGCCAGTGAATTTGAATTCATAGCTTACATCAAATGGTTTCCACCAACGGCCTACACCCGTTTCAGAGTCAGTATGACGGTGCATACCTGCTTTTGATGGTGGGTCGATGTGGTAAGTTAATTTATAGTTACCCACGCCCATCATTTTCACGTTTGCACCATAGTGAGGACCGTCACCTGCTACCATTGGCATGAAAGTACCTTCTTGTTTTTCACCAGTATCGGTATTCACTAAAGTATAGTTGATAGTTAAGTAAGGCATCCATTCACCATCACCAAAGCCATTTTTGTTACCTTTTACTGCATGGATATCCGCTTCTAAGTGGATATCTGATTTCGCAGCAGGTAAACCCATGCCACGTGGTTCCATATCGATTGGTTTGAGATAAACCGCTGCAATTTCCATTTCATTCATGGTTACCGCTTCACCGATTGGGTACTCTTGGAATGCGTTTGCAGTAGACGCGGTGAAAATACCCGCAAATAATGCTGTTGCTAAAAGTGCTTTTTTCATTGTTTTTCTCCTAAAGGATTGTTGGGTATTACGCGGCTTTTTTGCTTTGATATTTCATAATAAACAGAGCAAATACGGCTGCGATGAGTAAGATTGCTTGTGGGATTAGGGTTTCCATATAAGGATAAATACCTAACCACGAAATTTCAGGCGCACCGCTAATCAGCGTTGGCTCGAAAAGTTTGCCTTCAATGAGTTCTAAAACAGATTTACCGGCGAATACAAAGGCCATTAAATACATGAAAGAACCCGTAAACATAAAGAATGGTTTAAGCGGTAATTTCACCACGGTATAACGCATCACGAAGTAGCAAATGGTGAGAATAATTGCGCCGACAATGATGCCTGCGAAAAGATAGATAAAACTGACCGCACTTTTCGCATCACCCACAAGGGCATAGTAGAACAATACGGTTTCCGCTCCTTCACGATATACCGCTAAGAAGCTGGTAAGCCATAAACCAATAAGAGATCCTGTAGTGAGGGCAGTAGAGAGTTTACCTTCTAAATAACGTTTCCAGTTTTGTGCTTCGACTTTAGACAATAACCAGTAACTCATCATAAAGAGCATGACGACGGCAAAAATCATCGTAAAGCCTTCGAGCAATTCGCGGTTTTGACCGGAATTTTCAAAGATAAGCTGGAAGATAAATGCGGTAATCACACTGGCAATTAATGCCACATAAACAGACTGACGGATAACTGGCAATTTATCTTGGTGGTTATTTTTAATTAAGTAAGTCACGATAGCCGCAACAATTAATAAGGCTTCCAAACCTTCACGAAGAATGATTAAAAGGCTATATAAGAACATCGACCAATCGCTTTGTTCTCCGCCCTGTAACATTTCAACCGCTTTAGTTAGATTCTGGTCTAAACCATCAGCTTGTGCTTGTAACTTATCACCTTGTTCAGCTTTCATTAAACTCACTAAACGAGTAAAGTAGCCTTCAAGTTCCGCTTTAAAATTGCTATCACGAGAGCCAATTTTGTTTTCCATCCCTGTACTTTCAAACACGTCAAAATAGGTGTCTTGTACGGAAAGAATGGCTTTTTTGCTTTCACCTTGTTGATAGAGCGCGATAGCTTGTTGAATACGTTGATTGATCTCTTGTTTAATCTTATTCCAATCTTGTTCTTGTTGATTATCTGTTGCTTGCTGTGCTGCATTAGATTGAACATTTTGTTCTTCACGTGTCGTTGGCAGGTTAGGCAAGTTTTCTTCAATATCTTGTAATAATTGCGTACTTTGATAGCCAATTTCTGTGATTTGATCGGCTTGTTCACTTAAACGGATGATATTGTAAAACTGTTGATTAATTGCCGCTGAAATTTCTGCAGAGCGATTTTGACGAATGGACATCTCCATTTCTGAGTTTTTATAGCCATCATATTGTGCTTGTTGGAACAATTTTTTCGCGTTAGCGAGATCACCATTTTGATACGCTTCAAGCCCTTGAGCGATTAAGTCATCAATAGTTTTAAAACTTTGTTGCCAATAAGGGGCAATCGCTTGATTATCATAAACACCATGTTGTCCATCGGCATTGAGTTGATGACCTTCAACCAGAGATGGCAACACTTCTTTTAATTCT
>CABSZQ010000037.1 GCA_902482195.1 uncultured Haemophilus sp. | reverse complement strand
ATCATGCACCGCGTAAAAATGGTTTTTCTAAATATCAAAAACGTTCATCTTATAAGTCAAGGGGGCAATAATGCTCACTTTTATTTTACTTTGTTTGCTTGTCGGGTCTGTTGTTGGTTTTCTTGCCGGATTATTTGGCATTGGTGGTGGGTTAATTATCGTCCCTACCTTGGTTTATTTATTGCCGATGGTAGGCGTACCTGAACCCTTGCTGATGTCCACCGCATTAGGGACTTCATTTGCAACCATTGTGATTACTGGATTTTCTTCTGCACAGCGTCACCATAAACTAGGTAATATAGTCTGGAGTGCCGTGAAAGTATTGGCACCGATGGTGATGATCTCGGTCTTTATCTCTGGTTTGTTTATTGGCAAACTTGATCGTGATGTATCAGCCAAAATCTTTGCCTGTTTAGTCGTATATTTAGCGGCAAAAATGGTGATTTCTATTAAGAAAAACACAGGGAAAACCAAACCTTTAACAACGCAAGCTTCTGTTATTGGTGGTATTTTAATTGGGATGGCATCAAGTGCAGCAGGCGTAGGCGGTGGTGGTTTTATCGTGCCATTTTTAAATTCCCGCGGGATTGATATGAAAAAAGCCATCGGTTCTTCTGCATTCTGTGGGGCACTTCTTGGTTTATCAGGCATGTTTAGCTTTATGGTGAGTGGTTGGGGCAATCCTTCCATGCCAGATTATTCTCTGGGGTATGTTTATTTGCCTGCCGTGCTTGGTATTACGGGTACTTCATTCTTCACTTCTAAACTAGGGGCAACAGCAACCTCCAAACTTCCTGTACCAACCTTGAAAAAAGGCTTTGCCTTGCTATTAGTTGCGATCGCGGTTGATATGTTTATTAAATAAGGAATGTTATGAATTCAGAATTTTTGATGCTTCCGCATTTTGATCCGACTATTTTTACTTTTGGTAATAGCAATATAGGGCTGCGTTGGTATGGCTTAATGTATCTATTAGGCTTTATCTTTGCGCGTTGGCTGGCGGTTCGTCGTGCCAATCAACCGAATAGTGGTTGGACTGTGGATCAAGTAGATACGTTACTTTTTAATGGCTTTATGGGCGTATTCTTAGGTGGTCGCATTGGGGATGTTTTCTTCTATAATTTTGATCATTTTGTGCAAGACCCGCTGTATTTATTTCGTGTTTGGGAAGGGGGAATGTCATTCCATGGTGGATTAATTGGGGTGATTATCTCAATGATTTGGACCTCTTATTCTCAAAAAAGAAGCTTCTGGCAGACAGCAGATTTTATGGCGCCTTTGATTCCATTTGGTTTAGGGATGGGGCGAATTGGTAACTTCATCAATTTAGAACTTTGGGGACGAGAAACCAATGTTCCTTGGGCCATGATTTTCCCAAATGATCCATTGTTATTACCACGCCATCCTTCACAGCTTTATGAAGCATTTTTAGAAGGTTTCGTGCTGTTTATTATTCTAAATGTCTTTATTAAAAAGCCTCGCCCAGCAGGTTCGGTAGCAGGATTATTCCTGGTTGGTTACGGGATTTTCCGTTTTATCGTTGAATATGTCCGTGAGCCTGAAGTGGAATCTTTCTTAGGCATCATGACACGTGGCCAAGCTCTTTGCTTGCCGATGATTATCGGTGGTGGATTAATTATGGCATGGGCATACAATCGCGCAAAAAGTGCGGTTCATCAGTAAGGAGTTTTTTATGAAACAATATTTAGATCTTTGTCGACGCATTGTAAATGAAGGTGAGTGGGTTGCTAACGAGCGTACTGGCAAGCGTTGCCTTACAGTGATTAATGCAGATTTAGAATATGATGTTGCCAATAATCAATTCCCCTTAATTACAACACGTAAAAGCTATTGGAAAGCCGCAATTGCGGAGTTTTTAGGTTATATTCGTGGTTATGATAATGCCGCGGACTTCCGCAAGCTTGGCACCAAAACATGGGACGCAAATGCCAATGAAAATGCCGCTTGGCTTGCCAATCCACATCGTAAAGGCACCGATGATATGGGGCGCGTTTATGGCGTACAAGGCAGAGCATGGCGTAAACCGAATGGTGAAACCATCGATCAACTTCGTAAAATTGTGAATAATTTAAGCCGAGGGATTGATGATCGAGGTGAAATTCTGACTTTCTTTAATCCAGGCGAATTTGATCTAGGCTGTTTGCGTCCTTGCATGCACACACACACTTTCTCTTTAGTAGGCGATACATTGCACTTAACGAGCTACCAACGCTCTTGTGATGTGCCACTTGGCTTAAACTTCAATCAAATTCAGGTCTTTACTTTCCTTGCTTTGATGGCGCAAATTACCGGCAATAAACCGGGTAAGGCATATCATAAAATTGTAAATGCGCATATTTATGAAGACCAACTTGAGTTAATGCGTGATGTGCAATTAAAACGTGAACCATTCCCTTCACCACAATTAGAAATTAATCCTGATATTAAAACCCTTGAAGATCTTGAAACTTGGGTAACGATGGATGATTTCAAGGTGGTGGGTTATCAATCTCACGAACCGATCAAGTATCCTTTCTCAGTTTAGGCATTCAAAGTGCGGTCAGATTTAGACGAGAAATTTATGCAACACGCCCTGATGCTTGCCGATCGTGCAGAGGCACTCGGCGAGATTCCTGTCGGGGCGGTGTTGGTGGATGATGAAGGAAATATTCTCGGTGAAGGCTGGAATTTATCCATTATTGAAAATGATCCAACCGCTCATGCTGAAATTGTTGCATTACGTAATGCTGCACAAAATATTCAAAATTATCGTCTGCTCAATACCACACTTTATGTCACCCTTGAGCCTTGTACTATGTGTGCTGGTGCGATTTTACATAGCCGTATTAAACGATTAGTCTTCGGTGCGTCAGATTATAAAACGGGGGCTGTAGGTTCTCGCTTCCACTTCTTTGATGATTATAAAATGAATCACACGTTAGAAATTACCTCTGGCGTGCTGGCAGAAAAGTGCGGTCAGAAATTAAGTGATTTTTTCAAAAAGAGACGAGAGCAGAAAAAGGAAGAAAAGCGGGAAAAAAATCTCCCGCTTGATGTTGAGTCGCAATCTTAAACTTGCCAATCAATTTCACTTAAACCATTTTGTTTTAAATATTCGTTAGTTTTAGAAAAATGATGACATCCTAGAAAACCACGATGTGCCGAAAGTGGAGAAGGGTGGGGGGCAGTTAAAACATAATGACGATTGCGATCAATAAATTGCCCTTTTTTCTGTGCATGACTTCCCCAAAGTAAAAATACTACTTTTTCACGATGTTCATTAAGTGCTGCAATCACTTGATCTGTAAAAACTTCCCAACCAAATTTAGCGTGTGAATGAGCCATGCCACGCTCTACCGTTAGCACGGTGTTAAGCAGCAGCACACCTTGCTCCGCCCATTTCACTAAGTAGCCATGATTTGGCATGTGAAAACCTGGAATGTCGTTAGCCAATTCTTTGTACATATTCAGTAGAGAAGGGGGAATTGCCACTTCAGGTTTCACCGAAAAAGCTAAACCGTGTGCTTGATTTGGACCATGGTAGGGATCCTGTCCTAAAATGACGACTTTCACCTCATCAAATGCCGTATATTTAAAGGCATTAAACACTTCGTCTTGCGGTGGGTAAATGGTTTTCCCCGCGAGTCGCTCTTGATGGACTTGTTGTAGAATGTGTTTAAAGTAAGGTTTTTCTTTCTCTTGACCGATAACATCTGTCCAGGTTTTCATTCTGTATTTCCTTATTGGATAAGCTTGAGCACATTATAAATGAAATTGCTTAGAAAGGCTTCATCCGAGTTATGTTAATACTTTGTTAAAAGTTAGAGTGTGTTGAGGCCTTGCTGTGGCTGAAACTTTAATCTAGATCAATTTTTAAAAATTAGTCAGAAAAAAGAACCTGTTTTAGGTCAAAATTAATTGAATTCTTCAAATAGTTTGATAAAATTTGCACAGTTTAATAAATATACAACCGCCAAATTAGGAGGCACTTTATGATCAAAGGTATTCAAATTACTCAAGCAGCAAATGACAATCTTTTAAACTCATTCTGGTTATTAGACAGCGAAAAAAATGAAGCTCGTTGTTTATGTGCAAAAGCTGAATTCGCAGAAGACCAAGTAGTAGCAGTGAGCGAATTAGGCCAAATCGAATACCGTGAATTACCGGTAAACGTAGCACCAACTGTTAAAGTTGAAGGTGGTCAACACTTAAACGTGAACGTATTACGTCGTGAAACGTTAGAAGATGCAGTAAACAACCCGGATAAATACCCTCAATTAACTATCCGTGTTTCTGGTTACGCAGTACGTTTCAACTCTTTAACACCAGAACAACAACGCGACGTTATTACTCGTACTTTCACGGAAAGCCTATAATTTCAGTTTGAATGAAAAAAGAAACCCCGAAGTAATTCGGGGTTTTGTTTTATCTAAAAGGTTTGAAAATTTGACCGCACTTTTCCCTTTCATCCCTAGCGATTTCCGCGCTTTTCAGGTACAATCCGCCAGTTAAATTTAATGATTTTTGAGAAAACTAATCTATTTATGAAGAATATTCGCAACTTTTCTATTATTGCCCATATTGACCACGGTAAATCGACCCTTTCTGACCGATTAATTCAGACCTGTGGGGGCCTTTCGGATCGTGAAATGGAAGCGCAAGTGTTGGATTCCATGGATCTTGAGCGTGAGCGCGGTATTACCATTAAAGCGCAAAGTGTAACCTTAAATTATCAAGCCAAAGACGGTGAAACTTACCAATTAAACTTTATCGATACACCAGGGCACGTGGACTTCTCTTATGAAGTATCGCGCTCTCTTGCAGCTTGTGAAGGGGCATTGTTAGTTGTGGATGCAGGACAGGGCGTAGAAGCACAAACCTTGGCAAACTGCTATACCGCCATTGAAATGGATTTAGAAGTAGTACCGATTTTGAATAAAATCGATTTACCGGCAGCTGATCCTGAACGTGTTGCCGAAGAAATTGAAGACATCGTGGGTATTGATGCGATGGAAGCGGTACGTTGTTCGGCGAAAACCGGTGTGGGTATTGAAGATGTATTAGAAGAAATTGTTGCGAAAATTCCCGCGCCAGAAGGTGATCCTGATGCACCGTTACAAGCATTGATTATTGACTCTTGGTTCGATAACTATTTAGGCGTGGTGTCATTAGTTCGTATTAAAAATGGCGTATTGCGTAAAGGTGATAAAATCAAAGTAATGTCTACAGGACAGGCTTACAACGTTGATCGTTTAGGGATTTTTACGCCAAAACAAGTGGATACGACCGTATTAAATACCGGCGAAGTAGGTTGGGTTGTTTGTGCAATTAAAGATATTTTAGGTGCACCGGTAGGGGATACCTTAACCCATCAACACAATCCCGCAAGCCATGTATTGCCAGGTTTTAAGAAAGTAAAACCGCAGGTTTATGCTGGTTTGTTCCCAGTTAGCTCTGACGATTATGAAGCTTTCCGTGATGCGTTAGGTAAATTAAGCTTAAACGATGCATCGCTGTTCTATGAGCCAGAAAACTCAACGGCTTTAGGTTTTGGTTTCCGTTGTGGCTTCTTGGGGCTTTTACACATGGAGATCATTCAAGAGCGTTTAGAGCGTGAATACGATCTTGATTTGATTACTACAGCACCAACTGTAATTTATGAAGTTGAAATGACCAATGGTGAAGTGGTTTATGTGGATAGTCCATCAAAACTGCCACCATTAAATAATATTGCGGAAATTCGTGAGCCAATTGCAGAGTGTAATATGCTCGTGCCACAAGAATTCTTAGGAAATGTCATCACCCTTTGTGTGGAAAAACGTGGTGTGCAAACTAATATGGTGTATCACGGTAACCAAATTGCGTTAACTTATGAAATTCCAATGGGCGAAGTAGTCTTAGATTTCTTCGATCGCTTGAAATCAACATCGCGTGGTTATGCTTCTTTGGATTATGGTTTCAAACGTTTCCAAGCAGCGGACATGGTACGTGTGGATATCATGATCAACGGTGATCGTGTCGATGCGTTAGCGTTAATCGTTCATAAAGATAATGCACCTTATCGTGGTCGAGAATTGGTTGAAAAAATGCGTGAACTCATTCCACGTCAACAATTTGATATCGCGATCCAAGCCGCGATTGGCAACCACATTATTGCGCGTTCAACAGTAAAACAATTGCGTAAAAACGTATTAGCAAAATGTTATGGTGGTGATGTGAGCCGTAAGAAAAAACTCTTACAGAAACAGAAAGAAGGTAAAAAACGAATGAAATCTTTAGGTAACGTGGAAGTGCCGCAAGAAGCGTTTTTAGCGATCTTACATGTAGGTAAAGATAAATAGGAAAGTAGAGCAATGTCGAATGTATTTTTTATTCTGTTGTTAGCCGTAGGCTTTGCCGGTTGGAAAGCGTTGGATTATTTCCAACTGCCTAACACATTCAGTATTTTGTTGCTGATTTTGACCGCACTTTCCGGCATTTTATGGTGCTATCACCACTTTGCCGTGATACCGAGACGTCGTCGTCAAATTGCACGCGCAGAACAACGTTCAGGCAAAGCATTAACAGACGAAGAAAAAGCGAAAATTGAGCCTATTTCAGAAGGTTCAGAATTTATTTCTTCGCTTTTTCCTGTGTTATCCGTGGTATTCCTTGTGCGTTCATTTATTTTTGAACCATTCCAAATTCCATCAGGATCAATGGAAGCGACGTTGCGCGTAGGGGATTTCCTCGTCGTGAATAAATATACTTATGGTATTAAAGACCCCATTTTCCAAAATACGATTATTGAAGGTAATAAACCAGAACGTGGTGATGTGATCGTGTTTAAAGCGCCGGAACAAGCGTTACTTCGTACAAGTTTAGGGGCAACGCGAGCAGCGTATGCGGAAAATCTTGCATTAACATCTAAAAACAATATGTCTGGTGTAGATTACATTAAACGTATTGTAGGGAAAGGCGGAGACCGCATTATCCTTGATGTTGAAAAAAGTGCTTTAACATTGGTTTATGGCAAAGATGGTAAACCTTGCGAAGTAGATTGCAAAACTAAAGCGTTTGAATATAAACAAGAACCCACAAATCCAGCCTTCCCAACGCAAGTGGAATATTTGGAAATCGGTGACGTGACACACAGTATTTTAGTGGAGCCAATGCGCCGTTATTCGGGGATTGAATTCTATCCACAAGAAGGTTTACCTACTGCAGAATGGATTGTGCCTGAAGGACAATATTTTGTGATGGGGGATAACCGTGATCATAGTGATGACAGCCGTTTTTGGGGATTTGTACCAGAAAAAAATATCGTGGGTAAAGCCACTTATATTTGGATGAGTTTAGAAAAAGAACCAAATGAGTGGCCTACAGGCTTCCGTTTAGACCGTTTCTTTACAAAAATTAATTAATATGAATCATTTAGATCGATTAGAACGAAAAATTGGTTATCAATTTTCCGATCTAAAACACTTAAAATTGGCACTGACACACCGCAGTGCCTCCACTCAACATAATGAACGCCTAGAATTCCTAGGCGATTCGATTCTCAATTATGTCATCGCGGATGCGCTTTATCATCAATTTCCTCGTTGTAATGAAGGTGAACTTAGCCGAATGCGAGCCACATTAGTTCGTGAGCCAACCCTGGCGATGATTGCCCGCAATTTTGAGCTTGGGGATTATATGTCCTTAGGTTCTGGTGAATTGAAAAGTGGTGGCTTTCGTCGTGAATCTATTTTGGCGGATTGTGTTGAAGCGGTAATTGGCGCAATGGCATTAGATTCAAGCTTTGATAAAGCAGCAGATATTGTGCGTAGTTGGTATAAAACTTTACTCGCAGAAATTAAACCGGGTGATAACCAAAAAGATGCCAAAACGCGCTTGCAAGAGTATTTACAAGGTAAGCATTTTGCCTTACCAACCTATGAAGTAATAAAAATTGAAGGCGAAGCCCATTGCCAAACCTTCACCGTAGAATGTACAGTAAAAAATGTACCCAATATTGACCGCACTTTTATTGCGAAAGGTTCTAGCCGCCGTAAAGCAGAACAAGCGGCCGCAGAACAAATCTTAAAAACATTGGAAATTAAATGACTGAATTAAATCAAGAGCAAGAGACCTATTGTGGTTTTATCGCCATTGTAGGCCGCCCAAATGTGGGGAAATCTACCCTGTTAAACAAAATTTTGGGTCAAAAAATCTCGATTACTTCCCGCAAGGCGCAAACCACGCGCCACCGTATTGTGGGAATTAAAACGGAAGGCATCTACCAAGAAATTTATGTAGATACGCCGGGACTTCATATCGAGGAAAAACGAGCGATTAACCGTTTAATGAATCGTGCAGCAAGCTCAGCGATCGGTGATGTGGATCTTATTATTTTCGTCGTGGATGGCACACATTGGAATGCCGATGATGAAATGG
>CABSZQ010000036.1 GCA_902482195.1 uncultured Haemophilus sp. | reverse complement strand
ATGTACGATTGTGGATGACGGTACATTACAAAACCGTCGTGGTTCTTTAACTATTGATGATGAAGGTGTGCCTAGTCAATGTAACGTTTTAATCAAAGACGGGATTTTGCAAGGCTATATGCAAGATAAACTCAACGCTCGATTAATGGGTGTGAAACCAACAGGGAATGGTCGCCGTGAGTCTTATGCGCATTTGCCAATGCCACGAATGACGAATACTTATATGTTAGCGGGTCAAAGCAAATTTGAAGATTTAGTGGCTTCAGTAGATCGCGGTATTTATGCACCGCACTTTGGTGGTGGGCAAGTGGATATCACTTCGGGTAAATTTGTGTTCTCGACATCTGAAGCTTATCTTATTGAAAAAGGTAAAATCACTAAACCGGTTAAAGGCGCGACATTAATCGGTAGTGGTATCGATGTGATGCAAAAGGTTTCTATGGTGGCCGATAAAACCGATTTAGATCTTGGTATTGGTGTATGCGGCAAAGATGGCCAAAGCGTACCGGTCGGCGTTGGTCAGCCAGCCTTGAAAATTGATGAAATCACCGTTGGTGGTACAAATTAAACATAGAGCCCGATAAATCATATCGGGCTTTTTTATCCCTTTAATTTAAGTGCGGTCAATTTTTCCATTATTTTTATTAATCGCTTTCTCAGGAATAATCATTGGGTTAAGTGAGCAATTCTGCATACGATATTTTCATATCAACACTTTTGTGATCCCTATCACAATATCTTGTAAAACCAGTTAAAAAAATTCCCCAAATAACCGTAATAAGTGATACATTTACTGTCGCATGACTTTTTGTCATTTAAGAGACAGGGACAGGCGTGAGTTTGTCTGAAATTTCATCAACCAGAGGGAAACATTTATGTTAATTGGTGTACCTAGAGAACTGCTTGATAGCGAAAATCGTGTGGCGGCGACGCCAAAAACGGTTCAGCAGATCTTAAAACTGGGCTTTGACGTCATCGTAGAACACGATGCGGGATTCAAAGCGAGTTTTGAAGATCAAGCATTTATCGACGCCGGCGCAAAAATTGGCTCAAGTTCAGAAGTGTGGCATTCGGATGTGATTTTTAAAGTGAATCCACCAACGGATGCAGAAATTGATCAAATGAAGGAAGGTGCAACACTTGTGAGCTTCATTTGGCGCGCACAAAATCCGGATTTAATGAAAAAACTCACGTCGAAAAAAATTAATGTATTAGCGATGGATTCTGTGCCACGTATTTCCCGTGCGCAAGCGCTTGATGCATTAAGCTCTATGGCGAATATTTCTGGTTATCGTGCAGTGATTGAAGCAGCTCATGAATTTGGTAGTTTCTTCACCGGACAAATTACTGCAGCAGGTAAAGTGCCACCGGCAAAAGTGTTAGTCATTGGTGCGGGTGTAGCTGGTCTTGCCGCGATTGGTGCAGCCAATAGTCTTGGTGCGATTGTACGTGCTTTTGACTCTCGTCCAGAAGTAAAAGAACAAGTACAAAGTATGGGCGCGTCTTTCTTAGAAATTGATTTTAAAGAAGAAGGCGGTAGCGGCGATGGTTACGCGAAAGTGATGTCAGAAGAATTTAACCGTCGCGCGATGGAGCTTTATGCGGAACAAGCCAAAGAAGTGGATATCATTATTACCACTGCAGCGATTCCAGGTAAACCAGCTCCTCGCTTGATTACGAAAGAAATGGTTGATTCCATGAAACCAGGTTCTGTGGTGGTGGACTTAGCGGCTGCAACAGGGGGTAACTGTGCTTACACTGAAGCTGGTAAAGTCGTCACCACTGAAAACCAAGTAAAAATCATTGGTTATACCGATTTCCCAAGTCGTTTACCAACACAATCTTCCCAACTTTACGGTACAAACTTAGTTAATTTATTAAAACTACTTTGTAAAGAAAAAGACGGCAAGATCAATATCGATTTTGAAGATGTGGTATTACGCGGTGTGACTGTGGTACGTGATGGTGAAGAAATTCCACCAGCGCAAATCCAAGTGTCAGCACAACCAAAACAAGACGCGAAAGCAGCACAAAGTGCGGTTAAAAAAGAGGAAGAAAAACCAGCAGATCCTCGCATCAAATATGGTGTGATGGCGGGTGTAGGTGTGTTATTTCTCTGGCTTGCATCAGTGGCGCCAGCAGCATTCCTTTCTCACTTCACCGTATTCGTATTGGCTTGTGTAGTCGGTTACTACGTGGTTTGGAACGTCAGTCACGCTTTGCACACCCCACTTATGGCGGTAACTAATGCGATTTCAGGTATCATCATTGTGGGTGCATTACTGCAAATTAGACAACCAACAGGCAACTTCTTTATTGATGCATTAGCCTTTGTGGCAATCTTAGTGGCAAGCATCAACATCTTTGGTGGTTTCCGTGTAACTCAACGTATGTTGGCGATGTTTAGAAAAGGTTAAGGAGAAGACGATGTCTGAAGGTTTAGTACAAGCAGCCTATATTATCGCTGCATTACTTTTCATTATGAGCTTAGCCGGTCTTTCTAAACATGAAACGGCAAAAGCTGGTTGTTGGTATGGTATTGTCGGTATGACAATTGCCCTTATTGCAACCATTTTCGGCCCGCAATCTGAAGGTACATTATGGATCATTATTGCAATGATCATTGGTGGCGTGATTGGTGTTCAACGTGCATTAAAAGTTGAAATGACTGAAATGCCTGAACTCGTTGCGATCCTTCACAGCTTTGTAGGTTTAGCAGCTGTGCTCGTAGGTTTTAACAGTTACGGTTTAACACACGAAACCGATCCTGTGTTAATGAATATCCATAACGTTGAAGTATTCTTAGGGATCTTCATCGGTGCGGTAACATTCACGGGTTCTATCGTAGCATTCGGTAAATTAAGCGGCAAAATCAATTCAAAAGCATTAATGTTGCCACATCGCCATAAATTAAATTTAGCGGCGTTAGTAGTTTCTGCTTTATTGATGGTCGCTTTCTTAAACAACCCAGATAATATCTTCCCAGTGTTACTCATGACCGCGATTGCACTTGCATTCGGCTGGCACTTAGTGGCATCTATCGGTGGTGCGGATATGCCGGTTGTGGTTTCAATGCTTAACTCTTATTCTGGTTGGGCAGCGGCTGCAGCTGGTTTCATGTTGAGCAATGACTTGCTTATCGTCACCGGTGCATTAGTGGGTTCTTCTGGTGCGATTCTTTCTTACATTATGTGTAAAGCGATGAACCGCTCATTTATCAGCGTTATCGCAGGTGGTTTTGGTAATGATGTTCAAGTATCTTCTGATGAAGAACAAGGCGAACACCGTGAAACAACCGCAGAAGAAGTGGCTGAATTACTCAAAAATGCAAGCTCAGTGATCATCACGCCAGGATATGGTATGGCGGTAGCACAAGCGCAATATCCAGTGGCTGAAATTACGGCGAAATTGCGTGAACGTGGTATTAACGTACGTTTTGGTATTCACCCTGTTGCAGGTCGTTTACCGGGTCATATGAACGTACTTTTAGCGGAAGCGAAAGTGCCTTATGACATCGTGCTTGAAATGGATGAAATCAATGATGATTTCGCGGATACCGATGTGGTATTGGTTATCGGTGCAAACGACACCGTAAACCCAGCGGCAATGGAAGATCCAAACAGCCCAATTGCAGGTATGCCAGTGTTAGAAGTATGGAAAGCACAAAACGTTATCGTATTCAAACGCTCTATGGCGGTAGGTTACGCAGGCGTTCAAAACCCATTATTCTTCAAAGAAAACACTCAAATGCTCTTTGGTGATGCAAAAGAACGTGTTGATGACATTCTTACAGCATTAAACAAATAAGCAAAAAATTGAAGTAAAACTGACCGCACTTTGAGAGATTGAAGTGCGGTTTTTTATCGATTGAATTTTTCTTGTAATTATTTAGAATGATTCAATATTTAATTTTTAAAGAGAATTTTATGAATAAATCCTTATTTTTCTTATTGCTTTTTTCTTTTTCAACTTCTGCTTTCGCATTATTTCCAATTGAGAATGATTGGACAAAGCATAACTTGCAAGGAAAAGTGAAATCAATTAAATCCAAGGATGAAGGTAATTCAGCCTTGCCCGATAATGGGACAGTAAGTTATCTAGGTAGCTTTTATAACGAACAAGGCTTTTTGATAAAAGAAAAGGAACAGGGCGTTCTTTTTGATAAAGAAAAAATCACAATGCGTCACTATAAGTATGATGCTCAGAATCGATTATTGGAAATTCAAGATGACAATGTAACTGAAACTAATCCAGAGCTCAAAACCTTTAGCAAATTTTATCGTTATTTAGAAAATCAGGATGGTAGTGGTGTGGTGCAGTTTGTGGAATATAAGGACACACCAGATTTTTCATCCTCATATAAAGAACATTTTTATGATAAAGCGGGTACTTTGCTCAAAACTCAAGAGTATGATGTAGAGAATAAAACAACATCAGATATAAAAAAATACGACTATGAGAATGGTAAACTGAGCAAAATATGTCGTATTGAAGATAATGTAGAAAAAGATTGCGATATTTATCATTACGAAAATGATGGTTCATTTACCGAATCTTTAAACGTTTTTATCAATAGTGTGAAAAATTCTTTTGATAAAAATCATCGCTTATTAAAAAGTGAAATGTTTAGCGTTGGAATACGCATCAACTGGATAACCGTATCATACCAATTTGATAAACATGGCAATGTTATTGAAGAGATAATCTATAACAAAGATGGTGTATGGAAAACCAAAAAAACTTATCAATATGAGTATTATGAATAGGCTTCAATGTAAGCACTGATAGTAAAATGGAGTTGTTTTTTATCAGATGTGTCTTGCTAAAAAATATAAAAGTGCGGTCAAAATTGACCGCACTTTTTACATTAACGTTGAATCAAATAGCGTAATTTAGTGCCATCTTGTTCCACGCTTAATAGTGTGTAACCGTGGTTTTTAGTATCAACAGGAATGTTGTTGATAGATTGAGCACAGTCACTTAATAGCTCTAAAATTTCGCCTTTTTGCAATTGCGGCATGGTTTCGAGCATCACGATTGCTGGATACGGGCAAGGTTCACCTAGCGTATCTAACGTGTAATCTGGGGTGATGTCTTTTGGATCTTTATCTAATTTTTGAACAACGGTAAATGCCATAATAATGTCCTCTTTTTTTGAATGAATTCGTTAATATTTAATTAGCAACCACAAGCTTGTGGATTTGCTGCAGCGATTTTTGCTTTGGCTTTTTTCAAGAAGTGGTGTTCCCACCAAACAACAGCGATTAAGCAGAGAATAAGCAAGCCGTAATTTACTAATAAACCGCCAACTGGGCCAAAGGATTTCAATAAGTTAAGTTTTTCGTAATCTAATGCGAGTACTGGTGCGAGATCGTCCCATGCGTAGGCTAAATAGGTTGAGCCAACAACATTACCCACACCCACCCACATAAAGTGAACTTGACCTTCCATTGAGCGATACATCCAACCGGTTTCACATCCGCCCGCTAACACAATACCGAAGCCAAATAATAAACCACCGATAATTGCATTAGGACCCGCCCACATGATTTTGGCCGGCACGCCTAATTGAATGTAGCTAAACACGCCAAGCGTGCCCACGATAATACCGAAGATGATGGCTTTTGCCATATAAGCACGGCCGGTTACCCATAAATCACGGAAAGCCGATGTAAAGCAGATTTGAGCACGTTCAATTAATAAGCCGAAAGCTAACCCACAAAGCATCGCAAAACCCAGTTTGACGGAGTTTGTCATCACATAAAGTGAAGCAATTAAGTAAGCAAAAAAGACCACCATGCCAATCCAAAAACGACGATTTGCTTGTTTAGGATCGGTTTCTTGTAATTTTGCTGCGCCTTTTTTCAATTCTAATTTCACACGGAATATCGGAAGTAAGGTGACTTTTACCCCTGCATAAGTACCTACGGCTGTGGCAATAGTAAAGAACCAGGCGTGAACCGAAAATTGTGGAATACCCGTGAAGAGAGAGGCAAGGTTACAGCCCATTGCTAAACGTGCACCAAAACCGGCTAATGCACCACCAATAAGGGCTTGAACAATACGACGTTTGTGTGGTTGATTACGCCATTTTACGTTGTTTGCCCAAAGTGCGGCAGAAATACATCCCGCGAACATACCTAAGATCATCACACCATCAATACGGGTGAAGATCGTACCTTGCATGCCGATAATTTTATAATAGCTCCAGTCGGATACGTCGACGCCTAGCGCTTGCAAAGCATGTCCACCCCAACGGGTAAATTCCCCGGTAACCGCCCAATAAGTGCCGGTTACCCCAAAGTAATAAGCTGAAATGAGCCCCGCAGCAATAACTGCTGCGACAGGATTCCAGTATTTGATCAGATAATTTTGTTTGAATTGCTGCAAAATCTCTTTCATCAGTGAATAAATCCTTAAATTGAAATGATGATTTGCAAGTGAGGTATAAAATGAAGATATTTTGAAGTGTCTGCCATTTTCCTATACACAAAACTTGCGATATAAGACAAATGAATTGTCGAGCAAGATAATAGCATTTGTTTTTTGTTAATGCACGAGGGGAGGGATAATTATTTATGGGTAATTTTGAGTTTTAAGATGAAAGAATAAAGTCAATCTATAGTCCTTATTTTTTCCTCAATATCAATTTTTTAATTAAAAAAACGAAGACTAGGGTAATAAGCATTGTTAGTCCACCAGCTAGAATAGCTAATAAACAAATTACCCAAGCAGATTTATCCATATTAAGGAAATTAAAGAAATAGAAACCAAATAACAGGGAAAATACATACCATAATCCCCAACTTAATTTGGAATATTTATTGAATAGAAATTCAAATAACCCTTCAAAAAATAAACGGAAAATACATTCAAAGAGAATATCCATACGTTGTTTCAATGCTAAGTCATAATAATGATTTGTGTAGACAAACTTTCTGTCTGCCTAAATGTTAAGAGAAAACTTAAACAGGCAATTTCATTTCTCGGATACGCATGCTTAATCCATCGATTAACAATAAGCGCCCACATAAATTTGAACCGATTTTTAACCGCACTTTAATGGCTTCTAAGGCTTGAATAGAGCCAACAACACCCACAATTGGGGCTAGTACGCCAGCTTCTACACAACTTAAAACATTTTGCCCAAAGAGCTGGCTAAGTTGACGATAGGTTGGGGTATTGGGTTCATAAGTAAAGACGGATACTTGCCCTTCTAAACGGATCGCTGCACCTGAAATTAGCGGGATCTTCGCTTGTTCGCACCGACGATCGAGCGCATTACGAATATCCACGTTATCGGTACAATCGAGTACCACATCAAAGTGCGGTATGATTTCCGCGAGTTTTTCTTCGGAAAGTTGCGCATTGATGGTTTTAATTTCTACGTGTGGATTAATCTGTTGTAACGCGATTTTTGCTGATTCCACTTTAGGCATATTTAATCGGCTATCAGTATGCAACACCTGACGTTGCAAATTGGAAAGCGATACGGTGTCAAAATCCAACAAGGTTAAATGCCCCACGCCAGCGGCAGCAAGATATTGACTTGCTGCACAGCCTAAACCGCCCAGACCGACAATTAACATTCGGCTGTCTTTCAGCTTTTCTTGCCCGTCAAAATCAACTGCTTTTAAGATGATTTGGCGGTTATAGCGCAGTTCTTCTTCGTAGCTTAATTCAGCCATTATTGCCCCAATAGGTGATTAAACGGTTCAATGGTAACTATTTCGCCCGCAGCGACATTGCCACGATCTTTTTCCAGGCGAATAAAACAGTTACTTTTCACAAAAGAACTGAATAAATGCGAGCCTTGGAAACCCACTGGTTGCACTTCAAGTTGACCATTTTCATTGATTTGATAGAAACCACGTTGGAAATCTAAACGTCCTGGTGATTTTTTCAAATTAGTTTGGGCAATTGCTTGAAAGTGCGGTTGTTTTTTCGGGTGTTTTTTACCACTTAATTTGGCAATAGCCGGTTGAACCAATTGATAGAATGTCACTAATGCAGAAACCGGATTGCCAGGTAAACCGCAGAACCAAGCATTTTCTAATTTACCGAAAGCAAACGGCTTGCCTGGTTTCATCGCAATTTTCCAGAAATTCACTTGACCCACTTTTTCTAATACGGTTTTCGTGAAGTCGGCTTCACCCACCGAAACGCCACCGCTTGTGATCACAAGATCGGCCTGAGCTTGTGCTTTCACAAAAGCCGCTTCAAATTCTGCCTGGTTATCTGGCAGAATACCGAAGTCGATCACGTCACAATTTAATTTTTCTAGCATTAATTTCACGGTGAAACGGTTGGTATCGTAGATTTGTCCCGCTTCTAATGGTTTGCCAACAGGCACTAATTCATCACCCGTTGAAAGCACAGCCACTTTTAATCGTGGGTAAGCTTTCACTTCAGCGATGCCTAATGATGCAAGTAAAGGT
>CABSZQ010000035.1 GCA_902482195.1 uncultured Haemophilus sp. | reverse complement strand
CTCAAATACTCCCATAAAATATTAAAAGTAACTCATAAAAAAAGCCCCTCTTTCGTAAAGAGGAATTTGGGGAGATTAATTTTAAATAAGTTGCAATAGTTAAATCTCCCCCTGCCCCCTCTTTACGAAAGAGGGGGTATTTTATTGGCAAATAAATGCTCTCCGTTCTTAGCTATCTCAAATACATTCCCAATAAAACCACTAAAAGTAACATCATAAAAAAGCCCCTCTTTTGTAAAGAGGGGTTTGGGGAGATTTAAAAAGATAAACAAAAAGGCGAACCTTTCGATTCGCCTTTTAAGATTTCTTTCTAATCAAAGATTAGAAGTATACACGCATACCTACACCGATAGCTCTGTCTTTAGTTTTACCATCGTAAGTATCGTTAACGTACTCTTTAGTAGTCGCATATTTGCCTTCTACAAATAATACAACTTGTTTATGAAGTTTGTAGTCTGCACCAAGTAAGAAACCGTGAGTTTTATCTTTGGTAGTTTCACCTTTTACGCGTTCATATAGGTAGTTACCATATACTTGAGATGCTGGAGTTACTTGATATGCAAAACCTGGAGATACATAGAATTTATTTGTTTTTGCATCATCAAATTTCACATGTGCATAACCAAAATCACCAGTTAATTTGAAATCACCGAATTTATAGCCTAATGATGCTAAGAAACCATCTACACGGTGTTTATATGTTGCATTAGTTTCAAGGTTAGTGTGACCATAAGCGAAACGTGCATCTAAATCACCCGCTGTGTATAATGCACCGAAACCATATGCATTTTTAAGACCTGGGTTAAGCGCTCTACCTTTATCATTATGACGTTGACCGAAGTTGTAGTTTGCACTTAATTGTAAACCTTCGATACCTTTATAGTCATAACGTACTACACCAGTACCTGAAGTTGGGATATATTTACCTTTTGGAATGAAACCATATTCATAGTCATTTGCTTGAGTTAAATCATCTGCGATAGTTAATTGACGACCGAATGTGATGTCACCAGTCGCTTTGCTACCTAAACCTACGTAAGCACGTTTAGCATAAAGGCTACCGAATTGGTCACGAGATTCTGTATCATCAAAACGGAATTCTAAACGACCTAACGCATAGAAATCGTTATCTAAGTTGTGTTTCACTGTGATACCGAAACGTGAACCTGCGTTACGTAAAGCGGAATTTGCAGTTTTAGTTGAATTACCTGCTGCGTCATACTTTTTAGCATCGGCTTTTTCTAAGATTAAACGAAGAGAACCGTTTAATTCAACTTTAGTACCTTCGTTATCATAAACTACTGCTGCGTTTGCTGCTGAAGCTGCAACTGCAGAAACGATTAATGCTGCTAGTGTCTTTTTCATAATTGTTATTCCTTTTGGTTGTTACCTACGATTTTTGATTGAAACAATTTTTCATAAAAAAGTTCAATCTCCGAAATAGACGCCGCAAATATTACAAAATAAACCTATGGTGTCAATGGAGGATCCATTTCAATTTTCTAAAATCGGATCAAGATCACATTTTTTGCGCAAAAAAGGATATTTTTTAATCAAAAACATCCTTTCACATCGAACTTTTCAGAATTTTGTCTATACAATGATCGCTCTATTTTGAGCAATTTATTCTTCTTTTTGATTTATTCCAGAAGGAATAATGAATATTTTTTAAACAAACTAAGCACATTCCACCGAAAATGAAATCACTTCTTTAATACTTTCAGCACCTAATGCAATCATAATTAGACGATCGACCCCTAAAGCCACACCAGAAGTATTTGGAATGCCTGCTTGTAAAGCCCCGAGAAAACGATAGTCAATTTCACGCTGTGGCAAACCTGCTTTTTCCCGTAGGCGATTGTCTTTTTCAAAACGGTATTGTTGTTCACGTGCATCCGTGAGCTCATGGAAACCGTTAGCTAACTCTAAGCCTTTATAATAGAACTCAAAACGTTCTGCCACACGGCTATCTTCTGGGCTAAGCTGTGCAAGCGCGGCTTGGGAAGAAGGGAAATGATAAACCGCAACAGGCGCCTCTTGTCCGATTTTCGGCTCCACCACTTCACTGAATAGAAATTGTAATAAGGTATCACGATCTTCATCTTCATCTGCCATGAAGTTGTGTTTACGCGCCGCTTCCACCAGCTCTTGACGAGTGGCTGATAATGGATCTAATCCGACATATTCTTGGAAGACAAACTGATAACTTAAGGTTTCTGCGGGTTTACAATCCAGGATCTGTTGTAACAAATCATCCACTTCATTCATCAGACGATACATGTCAAAGTGCGGTCGATACCATTCGAGCATGGTGAATTCCGGATTATGGCGATTCCCTGCTTCTTCATTACGGAATACTTTGCCAATTTGAAAGATCGGTCCACTGCCTGCCGCCAGTAAACGCTTCATGTGATATTCCGGACTTGTGGAAAGCCAGAGCGTTTTCGACAGTTCATCAAAAGGTGCAACAAATTCTGTATTAAAGGTGGAAAGATGAAGATCCGTCACGCCAAATTCACTTAAAACTGGAGTTTCTACTTCTAGTAATCCACGTTCAGTAAAGAACTGGCGAATATCAGCAATAATTTTGGCTCTCGCCAATAAGTTTTTAATTGATGCGGAAGGTTGCCATTCTGTTTTTTTATCGCTAAGTGCGGTCATTTTTTTCTCCGTTTTTCACGTTTAAAATGAATTAGGCTATTGTAAACAAGACTGATTTTTAACTCAATAATCCGACTAAATCATTCTTAAACGCAAACGGTTATCATCTATAAATATATAAAAAATTAACTTTTTTGAGTTAGATCACACTTTTGATATTTTATCTGTTTATTCGGGAAAAAAAGTTACTAATTTGTAAACAAAAATGGCAGAATGGCAACATGCCCCTATTAATTTAGGGCGTTTTATTTTTTTACTTTCTATTGATTGGAGGATATCGTGCAAACGGTTAATGTCGATATTGCTATTGTTGGCGCTGGTGGCGGCGGTTTACGTGCAGCAATTGCAGCAGCAGAAGCAAACCCTAACTTAAAGATCGCATTAGTTTCTAAGGTTTATCCTATGCGTAGCCATACGGTTGCAGCAGAAGGTGGTGCGGCCGCAGTAATTAAAGAGGAAGATTCCTACGATAAACACTTCCACGATACCGTTGCCGGTGGTGACTGGTTATGTGAACAAGATGTGGTGGAATACTTCGTTGAACATTCTCCAGTGGAAATGACTCAACTTGAACGTTGGGGCTGCCCTTGGAGCCGTAAAGCCGATGGTGATGTAAACGTGCGTCGTTTCGGTGGGATGAAAATCGAGCGTACTTGGTTCGCAGCAGATAAAACCGGTTTCCACTTATTACATACTCTTTTCCAAACATCCATTCAATATCCACAAATTCAACGCTTTGACGAGCACTTCGTTTTAGACATCTTAGTTGATGATGGTCACGCTCGTGGTATGGTTGCGATGAATATGATGGAAGGTACACTTGTTCAAATCAACGCAAATGCGGTTGTGATTGCAACGGGCGGTGGTTGTCGTGCATTTAAATTCAATACCAACGGCGGTATCGTAACAGGTGATGGCTTATCAATGGCATATCGTCATGGTGTTCCTCTTCGTGATATGGAATTCGTTCAATACCACCCAACCGGCTTACCGAACACCGGTATCTTAATGACTGAAGGTTGTCGTGGTGAAGGCGGTATCTTAGTGAATAAAAACGGCTACCGTTATTTACAAGATTATGGTCTAGGTCCTGAAACCCCAATCGGTAAACCTGAAAACAAATATATGGAACTTGGTCCACGTGATAAAGTTTCACAAGCGTTCTGGCAAGAATGGAAAAAAGGTAACACCTTAAAAACGGCAAAAGGTGTTGATGTGGTTCACCTTGACTTACGTCACCTAGGTGAAAAATATTTACATGAGCGTCTTCCATTCATTTGTGAATTAGCAAGTGCTTATGAAGGTGTAAACCCAGTTAATGAACCAATTCCAGTTCGTCCAGTTGTTCACTACACCATGGGTGGTATCGAAGTGGATTTCAACAGCGAAACTCGCATTAAAGGGTTATTTGCTGTGGGTGAATGTGCTTCTTCTGGTTTACACGGTGCAAACCGTTTAGGTTCTAACTCACTTGCAGAATTAGTGGTTTTAGGCCGTGTTGCCGGTGAATATGCCGCACAACGTGCAGCGGAAGCACAACCAGCAAACCGTGCAGCAGTTGATGCTCAAGCGCAAGATGTTGTGGCTCGCCTTGAAGCACTTTATAACCAAGAAGGTAATGAGTCTTGGTCTGAAATCCGTGACGAAATGGGTACTGTGATGGAAGAAGGTTGTGGTATCTACCGTGACCAAGAAAGCATGCAAAAAGCAGTAGATAAAATTGCTGAGCTTAAAGAACGTTATAAACGTATTCGTGTTGCAGACCGTTCAAGCGTATTCAATACCGATGTGCTTTACACTGTAGAATTAGGTTACATCCTTGATGTGGCACAATCTATTGCCAACTCTGCAATTGAACGTAAAGAGTCTCGTGGTGCACACCAACGCTTAGACTACACTGAACGTGATGATGTGAATTATTTAAAACACACCCTTGCTTACTACAATGGCGATGATGCACCGCGTATTGAATACAGTCCGGTGAAAATCACTAAATCTCAACCAGCAAAACGTGTTTATGGTGCTGAAGCAGAAGCGGCAGAAGCGGCTGCGAAAGCTAAGGAGCAAGCAAATGGCTAATTCACCGGTAATGACTGTAGAAGTATTACGCTACAACCCAGAAAATGATCAAGAGCCACATTTAAGCTCTTATCAAGTACCTTATGATAACCAAACTTCTCTTTTAGATGCGTTAGGTTACATTAAAGATAAACTTGAACCGTCTCTTTCTTATCGCTGGTCTTGCCGTATGGCGATCTGCGGTTCTTGTGGGATGATGGTGAATAACAAACCTAAATTGGCTTGTAAAACGTTCTTACGTGATTACAGCGGCCATATGCGTATTGAACCATTAGCAAACTTCCCTATTGAACGCGACTTAGTGGTTGATTTAAGCCACTTTATCGAAAGTTTAGAGGCAATTAAACCTTATATTATTGGTAACGAAGCACCAGCATTAGATGGTAAACCACATCCATCAAAAGAATTGCAAGTCAGCCGTACTAAACAAACGCCGGCACAACTTGAAAAATATCGTCAATTCTCAATGTGTATCAACTGTGGTTTATGCTATGCGGCTTGTCCACAATTTGGTTTAAACCCTGAATTCTTAGGCCCTGCAGCGATTACAATGGCACACCGTTACAACCTTGATAACCGTGACCATGGTAAAGCACAACGTATGCCATTATTAAATGGTAAAAACGGTGTTTGGAGCTGTACTTTCGTTGGTTATTGTTCTGAAGTGTGTCCAAAACACGTGGATCCAGCTTCTGCAATCAACCAAGGCAAAGTGGAAAGTGCCAAAGATTATGTTATCTCAATGCTAAAACCAAAAGGCTAAGGGGAAGAATATGTCAGTAACAGTAAGTAAACGCAAAAAATATGTTCGCCCAATGACGGCTACTTGGTGGCAAAAATTGGATTTCTACAAAGCTTATATGGTGCGTGAAGCAACCTCTATCTTTGCCGTATGGTTCTGTATCGTATTGCTTTACGGTGTACTTTGCCTTGCAAGCAATCCTGTACCAGGCTTAGGTATTGTTGATTTCATTGGCTTCTTAAGAAATCCAATTGTGGTGTTCTTAAATATCATCACATTAATTGCGACCTTATATCACACTGCAACTTATTTCGTGATGACACCAAAAGTGATGAACATCATTGTTAAAAATGAACGTTTACCACATCACGTGTTAAGAAATGCACTTTGGGCAGTTACCGCTGTGATTAGTGTTATCGCATTAATTTTAGTTTATATGTAGGGAGAGAAAAAATGGTCGATCAAAATCCAAAACGCTCTGGTGAACCACCAGTATGGTTGATGTTTGGTGCTGGCGGGACTGTCAGTGCGATTTTCTTCCCTGTTGTGATCTTAATCCTTGGTTTATTGTTACCATTCGGATTAATTGATCCACATAACTTAATTACATTCGCTTATTCTTGGATCGGAAAATTAGTTATCTTAGTTTTAACAATTTTCCCTATGTGGTGTGGTTTACACCGTATCCATCATGCGATGCACGATCTTAAAATCCACGTGCCAGCAGGCGGATTTATCTTTTACGGCTTAGCCATGATTTACACAATCTGGGTATTATTTGCTGTATTAGGTTTGTAATTTAAAACACTAAATTGATAATAAAAGTGCGGTCAAAAATGACCGCACTTTTTTATTCTCAACGAATAACCAAAATATTTTCTTAATCTAGAAAAACAAAAAACCCGACATTACGTCGGGTTTTCTTTTATCAAAAACTTTGATAATTATTCTGCAACAACGATAACATCTAATGTTGCAAATACTTCGCCGTGAAGTTGGAAACGAACATCGTGGTCACCAAGAGTACGGATTGGACCGTTTGGTAAACGAACTTCGCTTTTCGCAATTTCAACGCCTGCTGCAGTTACTGCTTCTGCTACATCACGAGTAGTGATTGCACCGAATAAACGGCCTTCCTCACCAGCTTTAGATGCGATAGTTACAGAACCTAATGCAGTCACTTGTGCTGCACGAGCTTGAGCTGCTGCTAAACTTGCTGCTGCCGCTGCTTCTAACTCTGCACGACGAGTTTCAAAGTGTTCAATGTTAGCTTTAGTTGCCATAACCGCTTTACCTTGTGGGATTAAGAAGTTACGAGCGAAACCAGATTTAACATTAACTTGATCACCTACGTTACCTAGGTGAACGATTTTATCTAAAAGAATTACTTGCATTTCCTAACTCCTTCTTAATTGTGATGAGAATCAGAGTAAGGTAATAACGCTAAATAACGAGCGCGTTTGATTGCGCGTGCTAATTGGCGTTGGTACTTCGCACAAGTACCGGTAATGCGGCTTGGTACAATTTTGCCGCTTTCAGAAATGTAGTTCTTTAATGTAGCGATATCTTTGTAATCGATTTCAACAACATTTTCCGCTGTGAAACGGCAGAACTTACGACGACGGAAATAACGTGCCATTTGGCTGTCTCCTAATCTATAAATTCGATTTGCTCGGCATGCAATACTAACTGTGTTAAACCATTTGAGGTTTTATGTGAAGTTATAAACCCCACCACAAGAAGTTTACTGCCGACCGTAATGCTTTGAGTTTTTTCTATTAACTGATTGCCACTGACTTGAACTGGCATCTTTAACCACGCTTGGCGTGATAAACCACTTTCGACTTGTTCGGAACGATGTTCCAGCCAAAACTGGCAATGCGCAATCCCGTTAGGGCTTTTGCTTCGCTTGGGTAATTGACACACTGTGCCGATTAACGAGAAGCGATTATCAAGTTTTGAATTACTCTTCAGCATCCTCAAAATCGTTGTTTTCAACTTCAGCTAAAGGTTTACGTTCTTCTTTAGCCGCTTTCATTGGGGACGCTTCGGTTACGGCGTGCTTAGTATGGATAACAAGACTGCGTAATACAGCATCGTTATAACGGAAAGTCGTTTCTAGCTCGTCGATGACTTGTTGAGGCGCTTCTACATTCATAAGCACATAGTGTGCTTTGTGTAATTTGTTAATTGGGTACGCTAATTGACGACGACCCCAATCTTCTAGGCGATGAACTTGACCACCAGCTTCTTTAACAGAACCTGTGTAACGTTCGATCATACCTGGTACTTGCTCGCTTTGGTCCGGATGAACCATAAACACGATTTCGTAGTGACGCATTACTGCTCCTTACGGGTTAATCAGCCTTTGACGTAGACTAGCCACCAATCTGCAAAGGCAAGGAACGAAAAAATGAACGTGGCTAAGGGTGCTGATTATACAGATTTTTTTCCAGACTTCAAATAATTTGTACGCTTTTCAAACAAAAAAAGCCGATATCAACATATCGGCTTTTCTTTTATTTCTAAATTAACGGCTACGGAAAATGATACGACCTTTGCTTAAGTCATAAGGTGTCATTTCTACAGTTACTTTATCGCCCGTTAAGATACGAATGTAGTTTTTACGCATTTTGCCAGAAATATGTGCAGTCACCACGTGACCATTTTCTAACTCAACACGGAACATGGTATTTGGTAAGGTTTCCAAAATTGTGCCTTGCATTTCAATGCAATCTTCTTTTGCCATTTTATCCTCTAAAATTATGATTTTTTTGACCGCACTTCTTACGGTTATAAATGAAAAACGGGCGAATTATAGCCGTTTTTAATGTTAGACGAAAGATTAAAATGGTATTTTGTTTAAATGCACATTATTTTTTTAATAATTCGATTATAATGTTCCACTAAAGTCGATTAGATAAAGAATTTAATTTAGCATACGAGGCCAAGATGTAGCCT
>CABSZQ010000034.1 GCA_902482195.1 uncultured Haemophilus sp. | reverse complement strand
GTTTTGCACAAGAAAAGGTGTCTTTGGCTGATGTTCCATTGAAAACATTGGATAATCAAACTGTATCTTTATCACAATATCAAGGCAAACCACTTTACATCAAAATGTGGGCATCTTGGTGTCCAATTTGTCTGGCAGGTTTAGCGGAAATTGACGATCTTAGTGCTGAAAAGAATTTGGATTTTAATGTGATTACGATTGCCTCACCTGGACAAAAAAACGAACAAAATAGCCAAAAATTTATCAATTGGTATAAAGGCTTGGATTATAAAAATATCACGGTATTATTGGATGAAAACGGTGAAATCATTAAACGAGCCAATGTATTAGGCTATCCATTTAATTTGCTGTTGGATAAGGATTTAAACCTTATCAAAGAACAACCAGGGCATCTCAATTCAGATCAAATAAAACAATTTGTGAAGGAATAAAAAAGTGCGGTCAAAAATGACCGCACTTTTAATATTGGCTTGATTATGCAAATGCCTGTAATTCAGGGTTGATTGGGGTTTCAGCAATGTTGTTCACATAGTTACATAATGTGGCGAGGCTAACCCCTAAAATCACATCAATGGCATTTTCTTGGGTATAACCCGCATCAAAGAATGCTTTAAGCTGCGCTTCCGTTAATTTTGCTTTTTGTAAAATAACGGCAAGGGTGAAACGCGCTAAAGTATCGAGTTTTTTATCACTTTCAATACGAGCAGTTGCACGAATTTGGTTTACAAGCTCTTCTTCAAGTTTTAACACTTTTAAAGCGATCTTCGTGTGGCCAGCTACACAGAAACCACATCCATTGACTACGGCAGCGGTAATTTGCACCACTTCGCGTTCTGTTGCCGTTAAGCTGTTACGACCATTAATGCCACCCACTGTGCGATAAGTTTCAAGTGCGGTAGGGGCGTTCGCAAGAACACCAATTAAATTTGGAATAAAACCATTGGCATTTTGTACGGCTTTTAAAGCTTCTTGTGCTGCTTCAGGGGCTGATTCAATGGTGTGAATTTTAAATTGAGACATAAACTACTCCTAAGGGATAAATCATAAATTTCCGTTTGATAATACCTTTCTAACTTAAATAAGAAAAAGAAGAAAAGCTTATTTCATATAGCTAAAAGTTATGATTATTTTGGCGTCGCTAGGCTAAATGCGTTTTGACGACAGACAGTAATCTCTCCAACTCTTTTTTGCCTTTTTCGGAAAGCACTTTGTTGTCGCGCAACATTTGGGTGGCTCGAGCTTCAATAAAGCGGAGATAATCGCTGTTTTGGGTTTCTTGGAATTGCTTTTCGGCTAATTGCATTTCTGTGAAATCTTTATTGGTTTGAGCAATCAGCATTTTTTGCCCGATTAATACGATTAGTGCAGCAATTAAGGCGATGACGGCACCATAGCCATTAGTAGGATAATAAAGAATGCCCGCCAGAACAAAAAGTGCGGTCACTAAATTGGATGAATTTTTGATATAGCCTTCAGCCGGTGGTGGCTTGATGAGATCTTTCAGGTTCATAGGATTTATATGTCATGCTAAAAATTTGCCTTCCCTCAAGCGAAAGAGGGAAGGCAATATCATAATATATTACGCTAACACACCAAAATGATAGCCTAAAATACCCACGCCGAATAAGGCGAAGATGATGTACATGGCGTTAACTTTTTTACGTAATAAATACATACATAAGAACGTTAAACCTAATGCAGCAAGGCCTGGGAGAAGGTCGTTTAACACGCTTTGTACGGTGGTCACCACTTCTTCGCCCATTTGGTTTTTATAGCGGGAAAGTTCTAATGGAATATTAATGCTCGTCCATTTCGATACCAGTGAGCCCATGACAAAGAGACCGAGGATAGACGCCCCCTGCGTCAATTTTTGTAAGCGGCCGCCGCCCATATCGTTAACGATGGTGGTACCTTTTTCATAGCCATATTTAAAGCCATACCAACGGGTTAAACCACGGCAAAGGTTGATACCGATGAAGAAAAGTAATGGCCCTAAAAGGCTACCTGTAAGGGCTAAGCCCGCACCAAGTGCCGCGAGTACAGGACGTAATGTTCCCCAGAAAATTGGGTCACCCACACCGGCTAATGGTCCCATTAAACCGACTTTCACCCCGCTGATTGCGGAGTCATCAATATCGTTGCCATTCGCGCGTTCTTGTTCCATCGCGGCGGTTACACCGATGATAGATGAGGCTACCCAAGGCTGGGTGTTGAAGAATTCTAAGTGGCGTTTTAATGCAGCCGCTTGATCTTCTTTTTTGCTGTAAAGACGTTTAATGGCTGGGATCATCGATACACAGAAACCCATTGCTTGCATACGTTCAAAGTTGAAGGAACCTAGCAAGAAAGTTGAACGCCAGTAAGTGCTACGAATATCGCCTTTTGTTAATGATTTTTTAGTTTGTTCAGTCATAATTTCTTCCTTATAGTCCTTCAAGTTCATCATCAGCTAATTCACGTTTTGCAACTGCTTGTGGAGTAGTAGATTGATGGAAACGTGGGTTTAATTGAATGTAAATCATCGCTAAGCATGTGCCTAAAATACCGAGACCTACAAGGTTGTAATTGGTGAAAGAGGCGATCACGAAGCCTAGGAAGAAGAATGGCATTAATGCGCCTGCACGCATCATATTGATGACCATCGCATAACCGACGACCACGATAAAACCACCAGCGATTTGTAAACCGCGAGTAACCACTTCTGGAATCGCATTCAATGCTTCAGTCACCGTATCAGTACCTGCCACTAACGCAACGAAGAAGGTTGGAATTGCCACACGTAACGCTTGTAATGCAAGACCGCTGAAGTGACAGAATTCAATGCCACGGAAGTTCGCTTTTGCGGCAAAATCATCAGCTTTGTGTTGAAGGAAGATAGTTAAAGTACGAACAAAGATGGTTAATACTTGACCTGCTGCGGCCACTGGAATAGCAATCGCTAATGCGCTCCCTTTATCTTGGCCGCCTTTGATAACGAGGATAGTTGCAATCACACTGGCTAATGCCGCATCCGGTGCCATTGCTGCACCCACGTTCATCCAGCCTAATGCCACTAATTCAAGGGTACCACCGACAATAATACCGGTTTCTAAATCACCTAATACTAAGCCTATTAGGGTACAAGCAACTAAAGGACGATGGGTTTGACGTTCGTCCAATACACTCCCCATTCCGCAAATGGCGGCAACGAGCGTGACTAAAATAATTTCCATTGTTGTCATAATGAATTGTCCTCGTAATTAAAATTGAATCGCATCAAGCTCTTTGTGCGTGAGCATTGATTTCGGGCTGCTCGCCACTTGTTGTAAGCTTAATTCCACGCCTTTATCTAAAAGCTGTTTAAATGCCGCTACATCTGTTGGGTTGACGGCAACGGCTTGAGAAATAAGTTTATCGCCTTCGCGATAGGTCATACCGCCCACATTGACCTTATCAATTTTCACGCCACCCTCGATTAAACGCAGGATGTCCGTTGGGTTGGTCACTAACCAAAGAATATTTTTACCTGCATATTTCGGGTTGTGATACACCTTAATGGCTTTTTCCACAGGAATCACATAAGCTTTCAAATGTTCAGGCGCGATTTGGAGTAATAAATCACGACGAAGCGCATCATTCGCCACATCATCATTTATCGCAAAAATCGCTTCACATTTCACTGCTTTCGCCCAAGAGGTTGCCACTTGACCGTGGATTAAACGACTATCAATACGCAACAAGGAAATGTTCATATTGCCAGAAAGTGCGGTTGGATTTGGAGAGGTTTTTGGTGCTTCAGCTGGTTTAGAGGCTGGCGTTGGAGCAGGCTTGCTTTCTTTAGGTTGACGGAAGGATTTCACGGCAGCGACCCCGACTTCTTTCGCGGTTTCTACCAATTCATCTAAGCTAGCGCCATCTTTAGCATCAAGTACTTCTAGCAACATCGGTAGATTAATGCCGGTGACGATATCGGTATTATCCCTTTCACTGGCAACTCGGCTTGCCGCGTTATAAGGGCTACCACCAAATAAATCGACCAAAAAGAGCACCGGTTCATTTTCAGGCAGCGTGGCAATAATCGCATTGTATTTCTCGATTAAATGCTCACCACCTTCACCCGGTAAGAAAGTCACGACATGGCAGTTTTCATCTTCGCCATACACCATAGCGGCGGAATTGACGATTTCTTCAGAAAACTTACCGTGCGTTGCAACGATAATGTGGGTCATGGATATTCCTCCCATTGAGTTGATAAAATCAGTCTATTTTGCTTTCAATACGCATTACGCAAACGATTGCTCCGAATGGAGTTTAGTGTATGGATTTGAAGATTACCGTCAAATAAAGAATAGTCAAATAGTGATCGAGATCAAATAAACAGGTAAGATGACTTACAACTTTTGAGGTATTTATGAATGAAATGCAAAGTGCGGTTGATTTTTGGACGATTTTTATCGAATGGAAAGCATTTCGCGACAAGACAAATAGGAAAAGGTTAAAATAAGCCAAATTTTCTGTTGGGAGTTTCAATGTTTTTTGTTTATCTCATTATCGCCTTAGCGGCAGGTGTCGCACTCGCGACGCAATCAGCCATTAATACGCAGTTGGCGAAAGCCATGAGTGGCGAAGCAGTGATCGCGACCTTTATTTCTTTTGCAGTGGGAACGATCGTTCTCTTTTTTATTGCTTGGGTAAAAACCGATTTATGGGGCAATTTATCAACCGTCCCTTCACAACCTTGGTGGAAATTAATTGGTGGGATACTTGGTGCAGTTGTCGTGTTCACAACGGTTTTACTTGCACCTAAGCTAGGCATTACCGCGATGTTATTTTTTATCATCGTCGGACAATTAATTACCGCAACCACTATTGATCATTTCGGTCTTATCGGTATGCCGATTCGAGAAGTCAATATCACGAAATTTATTGGCTTAATTATTGTCGCCTTTGGATTAGTATTTTATTTCTTTGGGGATAAGTTAGTTGAGCTATTTGGGACGAGATAAGATAGAATACGTCTCTGTTCATTTATTTATCGCGTAATTGGGGAAACTATGCGAAAGCGTTGCCTGTGGGCTTTGATTATTTTGTTGCTCTTGATCGTAGTAAGCGTTGGCTTAGTGCGCGTTTTTGCGACCCCGAAACGAGTGGAACAACTTGCAAATCATTTTTTAGCACCACATTATCACATTGAATTAGCTGATGACTGGCAATGGAAAGCGACAGGTTTAACGCTACCTGAGCTAAAAGTGAAAACAGATCAATGTACCCTCATAAACCTCAATGATGCGCAACTCACTTGGTGGAATACGCATAGTCTTGATATTGAAAAGGCTAGCTTGAATTATGATTGTTTAACTCATTTGCCAAGCGATAACGCTGAAAAAACACCGCCAAATTTAACCGCACTTTGGGCGGCATTGCCTATTTCTGATGTCAAAGTTAAACACTTTCAATTAACAAATACCGACGCACTAAAACAAGCCGCGCTGCAGCCTTTTTTATCGGCTGATTGGGCGTTAGATGCAAACTATAACGGCAACCAATTAGCACTAGAAGCACAAGCGAATAATGATGGGCTTGAGCTGCATCATCAATCCACTGTTACGCCACGAGATGGGATCTTCCAATGGACAGGCAATACCGATATCAAACAATCAGGCGATAAAACCTATGATCTTCAGTTCACTGCAAATTTTGAGCCCGATCTTTCTCAACTTCCTCAACAAGGCAATGTTTTACTTAACTGGAATAATCCAGGACTAGCCGTCACAAAAGGCGAGGCAAAAGTGTCGTGGCAAGGGGCGGATGGCCAGTTAAATGCTCAAGATTTAACAACGAATTCACCATTGTTGGATGTGCCTTTTGTGTTCACCAAAGACGGCTTGGATATTTCATGGGGGAAATTTTATTGGACCTTCGATAGCTATCAACCGATTAAAGGCTTCCTTGGGTTATCTATTCACCGTGCGGCAGAAGGCTTATTGCCATTAAGCATTGATATGAACGTGATCTTGCAAACCTTTGGCGAAATGGGCAAAGGGGAGATCGTGATTTCAGGCAAAAATGGTGAAATCGGTGGGGGGGATGATAATAACGAATTGGATTTTGAGCTGAAAACACGCGGGGATTTACGTTATAACGCTACCGTGGCACAAACTAATTTAACCTATCATCTTGGCGGGCTCTTCACACATCCAGTGGTGTATTTTTATCCGGGTTCCGTCTTTAAAATGGATACTGTTCAGCCAGATACCAAGTTGCACGTTCGTTTACCGTTAGATGACATTATTATCGGTCGTTATGGTTTAGAAGGTCGCTTGCTCGCAACATTAAAGGGTACGACACCACAGTTTGAAAATCTCGATTTAAAATTAGACGGAAATGCCCATGAATTTATTGCGGGTATTAAAACCGTATTTGACTTGCGGGATGAAGAACATAAGTTGCAGTCTGTAGAGAAACAAGCGACAAACCGTTGGGATTGGACAATCAATGGTAGTGCAAACTGGAAATCCTTAAATACGCCAGTCAAAATGGAAGGAAAAGGCTTTTGGGAAGCGGATCATATTGAATTAAATCAGCTTTCTGCACGTACTAACGAAGTGAAAATGAAAGAGGTGAAAATGGCACCGCTTTCGTTGGAACTCAAAGACAGACTCCGCTGGAATTATGAAAAAGAGCATATTCGTGGTTTGTTACAAGCAAAAACGGATTGGGTTGAATTGGCTTATGGCGGTCGTTTTGTTTCGCCGATTTTCGGTTTAGGTATTGAAGGAAAAAGCATCAATCATTTCAATCTAGCAGGGGATTTAAAAGCAGGTGAACTGGGGCCGTTGGATGTATCAGCCGTGTATCAGAATACTGCACTCTCAGGCAAAATCAGCTGGAAAGAACAATCCGCAAAAGTGTTCCAATCACTTTTCCCTCAACAATGGAATTGGATAATTCATGAGGGCAGCATTAAAGGACAAAGTGAATTCGCAATCAATGGCAATGGCGTGAAGATGAAGGGGGAGCTGAACCTGAAAAACGGCAAAATCACCATGCCAGATGGTGAAGTGTATGGCTTGAATATTCGCTTCCCGATGAATTATGAAAACGAGGCATTGCAAGTGGCTTCGAGTAAACCAATCCATATTTCGACTCAAAATATTCGATATGGTGCGCTTTCCGTCGCAAATGGGGAATTGGATTTGTTTGGACGTTATCCGAACACCATGAAAAATCCGCTTACTTTGAGAAATGTGAAACTTTCCTTATTTGATGGTTTGTTGACGGTGCCTCAGCTCACTTTCCCACAAAGCAAAATGGCAACGCTTTCTTTCACCAATATTGATTTAGCCCAAGTGTTAGCCTTGGCACAATATAATCAAGTCACCTTAACCGGCCGCGCGAATGCGATCCTACCATTTTGGCTTGGACATAAGGAATGTTTGATTTGTAATGGTACATTGGAACAAGTGGGAAATGTGTCCATCAAATTAACCGATGAAATGGTGAAAGGGTTGAAAAAAGGTGGTTGGACAGAAAATATCTTGGTGGATTTATTAAAAGAAATGGAACTGCAAAATTCCCATGCGGCGGTGACGCTCGATCCTAAAGGGCAGATGAGGTTGCGTGCGAGTATCAGCGGGTTTAATCCAACCAAGCGAACCAATAATCCGATAACGTTAAATTATACGCACCAAGAAAATATGTTTGAATTGTGGAATATGATTGACTATGGCTCGCAATTTGAACAAAATCTGCAATATAAACTTTATAAGCAATTAGACAAAGAGAAATGATAAAACACCTTAAATTTCAACCGCACTTTTTTATTTTAGCGGCAATGTTTACACTTACAGCTTGCACACCAACCATTCAATTGGATACACCAAAGGAAGGCATCACCATTAATATGAATGTGGTGGTGGACCACAATATTAAAGTGGAAATGGATGAGAAATCTCAGAAAGCTGTGGGTGAAGTAGAGCCTGTGAAGAAATAATCGAATAAATTGAAAAGGCCATCTGAATGTTAGATTTCAGACGGCTTTTTTCTTTTAAAGTGCGGTTAGATTTCAAAGCATTTTTGCAAATATTTTATCCCACTAAAACCGACGTCATACTGAGCGAACCCGCAATCAAATTATCATTGAAAAACGTAATCTCGTCTTGCGGTTCGCGTAATGCCATAATGTAAAGCAACGGCAAGTAATGATCGGGTGTTGGCACAGAAAGCTCGGCTTTTTCACCTAACTGCTCATAATGTACCAAGGTTTTATCATCTTGTGTTGCAATCGCCTGATTGACTGTTTCACGGAAAGCAAACGCCCAGTCATAACCTGCATCGATTTGATCGATATGCTCCCAACTGATCGCCCTCAGATTATGCACAATGTTGCCGCTGCCGATAATTAACACGCCTTGTTCACGCAAAGCAGCTAATTTTTTCGCCAAATTGAAATGCCATTCTGCCGATTGCAAACGGTTAAGGCTCAGTTGCACCACGGGAATATCGGCATCGGGATAGAGAAATTTCAACACTGCCCAAGCGCCATGATCAAAGCC
>CABSZQ010000033.1 GCA_902482195.1 uncultured Haemophilus sp. | reverse complement strand
CATAATAGAATGTTTGTTACAAAATCTATCTCTCCATCCAATAGACGGAAGAAATAGACGCTGAATTTTAAAGAGTTCATGGAAAAATGTCAAGCATCGCATTCTTTGCGCTTAACAGTCTCCTTCATTAAATATCGTTAAGGCTTGAGAATTAAAAATCAATCCACTTGTTTTTGCTTAGAGTCTGTTATTTTATTAAAGTACTTCCATAGTTGTTCCGCATTCGTACTAATTTTTTCAAAGCCTGCTGGTAGTTCATAAGTTTGAGTTTGTGGATTAAATAAAATTACTACCTTACCTTTCTTGTTACCTATGCTCTTTATATCCCATTCTTCTGACCCACTCTGAGCCTTATCATTAAGCTGATATTTCACAAGCTTATAATTCAATTCAATCGGATAAAATGCCTCTGTTGGCTTTAGGCTTGAATTGATTTTAGGCTCGCATTCAACACCAAGAGGCCCAAAACGCCACTCTTCATAATGACACCCAGCCACCATTTTCATTTTATTATCTACTAGATAAACCCAACTAATATCACCTTTCTCACCGCCACTCCCACCATCACGGCTGTTTAATTGAAAACCCAGTGTATCCTTTCCTAGCTTAACGACCGCTGCCTTACCAAGAAACTCTATATTTTTATTTTTAAATAATGGTTGTTGATCAAAGTTTTCTGAATTTATATATTCCTGATTTTCTAAAACCCATTTATCTAATGACTTTTTGAAAATGTATAAATACAGTTCCTCATTATACCCTGCAGTTCCATAATTCAGTGCAAAATAACGCTTTTCTCCTTCACTGGTTTGAATATCTTTTAAATCATAATCAATAAAAAAACTATCATCTTCCCAAGATTTACTCCATTTATCGTATACAGCTCTCGGATAAACTTTTTTGAGAATATGTTTGCCAAATTCTTCATTACTTAAATTAGTCGAAATTTGATTAAATTGACTACTCGAACTGGTGGAATTTGCTATAGATGCTTGTACTTCAGTACAAGTTAGGAAACAGCTAAACATAGAGATAAATAGTATTTTTTTCATAATAGAATCCTTATAATTATTGATCTAAGTGTAGTGAATTCTGACTTAACTTAAGAGATTTTCTATAATTATATGATTTTTAAATAACTTATTCCATCCCATCTTTACATTTAGTACATTCTCTTCAAGATGTTTAATTCATTTCATTTTAACTCTCTTTTTCCAAATCAATTGCCTGTATGTAGTCAGGGTTTTATAATTTCAAGCAGAATTATTTTGTTGGCAATCATTATGTTACGTTCATTCATTTTTCATTTACGTTATTTCTATCATAAAAAGCTTCGACAAACCCATCGTATCTCTCATAAAACCCTAGAGTTTATATGCTTACTGATTGGTGCAACATTTGTTGCGCTTTTTTCCTTTGGATTTGCAAAACTCGCTGACATGGGACTTGAATTTAATGCTTATTGGTCTGCCAAATACCCTCTCGCCGTTTGGATCGTCTTGCCACTTGGTCTTGCATTTCTTACCTGGTTTACAGCCAAATACACACCTTATGTCGGTGGTAGCGGTATTCCACAAGTAATTGCCTCCATCAATCTTCCTTACAGTGGCTATAAAACAAAACTGGTTGAATTTCGCCAAACCATTTGGAAAATTCCACTTACTTTCTTTGCAATGGTTATCGGTGCATCTGTTGGACGTGAAGGCCCATCTGTTCAAGTGGGTGCTGCAGTCATGCTAGCTTGGGGAAATTTCTGTCGTAAATACAACTTTGCTTTCCGTGGATTAAGTACGAATGAACTCATCGCAACCGGTGCAGCAGGTGGTCTTGCAGCTGCCTTTAATGCGCCTTTAGCTGGCGTAATTTTTGCCATTGAAGAACTTGGTCGAGGCGTGATGTTACGCTGGGAACGCCGAGTATTGCTTGGTGTATTAGCAGCCGGTTTTATTTTAGTGGCGATTCAAGGCAATAGCCCTTACTTTCCAGCCTATAAAGGTGCAACAGCTATTCCCTATTTATATCTTTGGCTTGCTATTTGTGGCGTAGTTTGTGGCGTACTGGGCGGTATATTTGGGCGACTCCTTGCAAAAGGATTAGCAGGACTGTCTCCTCTCAAATGGCGTGATTGGATCCGCAAACACCCCATTTACATTGCCTTATTACTCGGTTTAGTACTTGCCGCGATGGGTACTTACAGCGAAGGGCAAACCTATGGAACAGGTTATGATGTGGTCGCCAGAGCATTAGAAGGGCAACTCGTTTCACCTGAAGTAGGGATCCTAAAACTCTTCGCAACGGTTACGACTTATTGGAATGGCATTGCGGGCGGAATTTTTACACCGTCTCTCACCACTGGTGCGGGTATTGGTACCATGTTATGGGAAATCAGCAACGGCATGGTCGATCAACGTTTCTTGGTTATTTTATGTATGGCAGCCTTTTTAGCTGGTGGGACACAATCTCCTGTGACAGCTAGCGTAGTGGTAATGGAAATGACGGGTGCTCAACCTGTGCTGATTTGGCTCTTGATTTCCAGTATCATTGCCTCCATAATTTCGCGCCAATTTAGTCCGAAACCTTTTTACCACTTTGCGGCTGGACGTTTCCGTCAACGAATGCAGGAACAACAAGCAGAAGATCTTCGCCGTAACGAGATTCAAGAGAAATAAAAAATGTCAGAAAACCAACCGCACTTTTATCGTGGCCGCTTTTCTGTTGCCCCAATGTTAGATTGGACAACACGCCATTGCCGCTATTTTCATCGTCAATTTAGTAAAAATGCGTTGCTTTATACCGAAATGGTTACAGCTCCCGCCATTATTCATGCGAAATACGATCATTTAGATTTTGATTTGCAAGAAAACCCGGTTGCCCTACAACTTGGCGGAAGTGATCCCGCACAACTTAGACATTGTGCCAAATTAGCCGAAGAAAGAGGCTATCATGAAATTAATCTGAATGTGGGCTGCCCTTCCGATCGCGTGCAAAATGGTATGTTTGGTGCTTGCTTAATGGCAAAGGCAGATTTAGTAGCAGAATGTATTGCAGAAATGCAACGTGTCGTGAATATTCCTGTGACCGTGAAAACGCGTATCGGCATTGATGATTTGGATAGCTATGAATTTCTCTGCGGTTTTATCGAAAAAGTCCATCATGCAGGCTGCCAAGAATTTATTGTTCATGCACGAAAAGCCTGGCTTTCAGGATTAAGTCCAAAAGAGAATCGCGAGATTCCCCCTTTAGATTATGATCGTGTTTATCAATTGAAAAAAGACTTCCCGCAGTTGACCATTGCAATTAATGGCGGCATTAAAACTATCGAAGAAATGAAACATCATTTGCAATTTGTGGATGGTGTGATGGTTGGGCGTGAGGCTTATCAAAATCCGTCATTGTTAGGCTATGTTGATCAAATGCTTTTTGATGCCAATGCGGATATCGTCACACCAAGACAAGCGGTGGAAGCCATGTTCCCTTATATTGAAAAACAACTGAGCCAAGGTGTTTATTTAAATCATATCGTTCGACATATGCTCGGTGCATTCCAAAACTGCAAAGGGGCAAGACAATGGCGACGCTATTTAAGTGAAAATGCCTTTAAGCAAGGTGCGGGAATCGAAGTGGTCGAAACAGCATTAAGCTTTGTGGAAACCAATTAAGCCTAAAATGCAAAGTGCGGTCAGAATTTAAGAGATTTTCTGACCGCACTTTTGTTTTCTGAGTATTTAATTAGCACTGATGTTTTTGACGATATGCCACTAAATCTTCAATTGTTAACACCGAATAACCAAATTTTTTCGCAAATTCGATAATTTCTGCAGCGCGAGCCATGGTGCCATCATCATTCGTGATTTCACAAATCACGCCCGCTGGTTTAAAACCACTTAAACGTGCTAAATCAACTGAGGCTTCAGTATGACCCCGACGCGCTAAAACGCCGCCTTCTGCGGCACGTAATGGGAAAACATGCCCAGGTCGATGAAGATCTGTCGGTTTCGCCTGATCTGCAATTGCAGCTTTGATTGTGGTGACGCGATCTTGTGCTGATACACCTGTTGACACACCTTCTGCCGCTTCAATCGTCACGGTAAACGCGGTTTTATTGACACTATTGTTATGCTCAACCATCGGTGGCAAATCAAGTTGTTTACATTGTTCATCGGTGATACATAAACACACAATACCACTGCCATAACGAATAAGTTTTGCCATTTGTTCTGGTGTAATCGTTTCTGCAGGGAAAATTAAATCGCCTTCATTTTCGCGATCTTCATCATCCAATACCAACACACCATTGCCTTGTTTGCATGCATTTAATGCGTTAATTACCCGTTCTTCACCGGTCGTACCAAATGCAGATAAAATTGACTGATTCATCGTAATTTCCTTTGTTGTTACGTTAAAATTAACCAGAATCAGGGCTGAGAAATGCAAATAAATAGAACGGAATTGGGAACCCAATCCGTTTTATTCTCTTTCATCCAGACTATACTGTCGGCTTTGGAATTTCACCAAATCTGCTAACCTTAAAAGTACAAAGCGAAACAATTTTGTAAAACGCAATAAAAATTGACCGCACTTTTAAGTGCTCGTGGGCTGTCACCACCGGTAGGGAATTTCACCCTGCCCTGAGAATGCAGGTCGTAGTATAACGTAAAATGTCGCTGTAAAAAATCATTCAATGAAAAATGTTTTTATTTGCACAAAGATTGCATAAAATAGGACTATTCAGCCAACTTGCAGTGGCCATTTAGCGAAGGATACATTATGTCGAACAAACACGATAAAAAAGTGGGTGTGATTTTTGGGAAATTCTACCCAGTTCACACCGGCCATATTAATATGATTTATGAAGCATTCAGTAAAGTGGATGAGCTTCACGTGATTGTCTGTAGCGATACCGAACGCGATTTAAAGCTGTTTTATGATAGTAAAATGAAGCGCATGCCGACGGTACAAGATCGCCTTCGCTGGATGCAACAAATCTTTAAATATCAAAAAAATCAAATTTTCATTCATCACTTAATTGAAGATGGCATTCCAAGTTACCCAAATGGGTGGCAAGCTTGGAGTGACGCAGTAAAAAATCTATTTGAAGAAAAACAATTTACTCCGACAATGGTATTTAGTAGTGAGCCACAAGACAAAGCGCCATATGAAAAATACTTAGGACTTGAAGTTTCTTTAGTGGATCCTGATCGCTCTTTCTTTAATGTATCCGCGACGAAAATTCGTACTACACCTTTCCAATATTGGAAATTCATTCCGAAAGAAGTCCGTCCATTCTTTGCAAAAACCATTGCCATTTTAGGCGGTGAAAGCAGCGGTAAAAGTGTGTTAGTCAGCAAACTGGCTGCCGTATTCAATACTACTTCCGCCTGGGAATATGGTCGAGAATATGTCTTTGAAAAATTAGGTGGCGATGAGCAAGCCATGCAATATTCTGACTATCCACAAATGGCATTAGGTCACCAACGCTATATTGACTATGCCGTGCGTCATGCTCATAAAGTGGCGATTATTGATACTGACTTCATTACCACGCAGGCTTTTTGTATTCAATACGAAGGCAAAGCCCATCCGTTCTTAGATTCTATGATCAAAGAATATCCGTTTGATGTCACCATTTTATTAAAAAACAACACAAAATGGGTGGATGATGGTTTACGCAGTTTAGGTAACCAAAAGCAACGTCAACAATTCCAACAGTTATTGAAGAAATTGTTAGATAAATACAAAGTGCCTTACATTGAAATTGAATCACCAAGTTATTTAGATCGTTATAACCAAGTGAAATCTGTTGTGGAAAAAGTGTTAAATGATGAAGAACTTGACGGTTTACAGCATACTAAACGCACATTGACCAACGAGAAATAAAATGATTTTATTCGCAGGCGATCCGCACGGAAGTTATGAACATCTTTATCCTTTCGTGCAAGAAAATGACAACGTTGCCCTGATTATTTTGGGCGACTTGCAACTTTCTTCGTCTGATGAATTAGATAAACTCGCACAACATTGTGATATTTGGTTTATTCACGGTAATCATGACAGCAAAACCGTTGCTGCATTTGAGGCGATTTGGGGGACTCATTGGAAATTGCGTAATTTGCATAATCGTGTTGTTGAAATCCAAGGTCAACGCATTGCCGGCTTAGGTGGCGTATTCCGAGGACAAATCTGGATGCCCCCCAATAAGCCGATGTATTTTGACCCTATCCACTATTGCCAATATAGCCCGCAAGAAAAAATTTGGCGTGGCGGTGTACCATTGCGTCATCGCACGTCTATTTTCCCTTCTGATATCGAAGCCATTGAAAATGAGCAAGCCGATATTCTAATTTGCCATGAAGCACCGAAACCCCATCCAATGGGATTTCGTGTGATTAATCAACTCGCAGAAAAATTAGGGGTAAGACATGTTTTCCATGGCCATCACCACGATAACGTCGAATACAAGACAAATTTCCCTTATAAAATCACGAATGTCGGTTTTAGAAGTGTCACAGACATACAAGGAAATTATTTATTAAAAACTATTGATGATCGAGAAAAATAACCAAATAAAGCGTTAATTGTTTTTGATAAACAGAAAGTTTGAAGAAAGAAGATGGCGCACCCGAAAGGATTCGAACCTTTGACCGCTCGGTTCGTAGCCGAGTACTCTATCCAGCTGAGCTACGGGTGCGTAGTGATGTTTTATTCTTCGTGACCATTTTAACTGATAGAGTCGATTTAAAATGGCGCACCCGAGAGGATTCGAACCTCTGACCGCTCGGTTCGTAGCCGAGTACTCTATCCAGCTGAGCTACGGGTGCAGAATAAATAAAACTAACAACAAATGGCGGTGAGAGAGGGATTCGAACCCTCGATGGAGTTTTTGACCCCATACTCCCTTAGCAGGGGAGCGCCTTCAGCCTACTCGGCCATCTCACCACAATCGGTTTGTGGGCGGTATAATACGTTTTTTTGAAAATAAGTCAAATCATTTTTTGTAAAAGCCGTTTTGGTTGCTTGATTTATCTACATTTTGCATAAATAAAGTGCGGTTGAAAAAACAAATAAATTTCTCACCGTACTTTAATTTTTATCATCTCTAGCCTTTTAAAATTGCCCGCAGACGATCAAGCTGACTAGAAGTTTGTTGTTGCTTCTGCTCTGCCGTTAATTTTGGCTTATCTTTTTCCCATTGCACATCATCTTGTGGCAACTCAGCCAAGAAACGACTCGGCTCTGGGCGAATTAACTCGCCAAACTGACGTCGTTCACGGCAAAGGGAAAATGTGAGCGTTTGTTGTGCTCGCGTAATGCCCACATAGGCTAGGCGGCGTTCTTCTTCCACATTATCTTCATCAATACTGGTTTGATGAGGTAAAATCCCTTCTTCCATACCGATTAAATACACATGGGGAAACTCTAAACCTTTGGAGGCATGCAATGTCATTAATTGCACTTGATCGCTCTCGTCATCATCTTCACCGCGTTCCATCATGTCACGTAGTGTTAAACGAGTGACTACTTGGTTTAAAGTCATCGGCTCATTCACCTCATCGCCTTTAAGCATATCCTCTACCCAGCTAAATAAGGTTGCCACGTTTTTACTTTGCATTTCTGCGGCTTTAGGGCTGGTGGCATATTCATACAAATATTCTTCGTAATGCAATGAAGAAAGTAACGAACGCACAGCGGTTTCAGGATCGGAACGCAAACTTTGATCGTTCAACTCCACAATCCAACGACCAAATTTTTGCAACGCATCATAGGCTTTTGGTGTCACACGTTGCATCAGTTCAAACTCAAAAATTGCCTCAAATAAGCTGATATGTTTTTCCTGTGCCAATTCACCTAATTTTTGTAGAGTTGCTGTACCAATTTCCCGTTTTGGTGTATTCACGATACGTAAGAAAGCTGCATCATCATCTTGATTCACCACCAAACGCAAATAGGCCATCATGTCCTTAATTTCAGCACGAGAGAAAAAAGACGTTCCACCAGAAATTTTGTACGGAATGCGGTTTTGCATAAGCACTTTTTCTAATAGACGGGATTGATGGTTACCGCGATATAAAATCGCATAATCCTTGAATTTCGTTTTACGGCTAAAACGATGAGCGATTAATTCCGCCACAATCCGTTCGGCTTCATGCTCTTCATTTTTCGCTTCAATGACTTGCAGTTTTTCACCTTCGCCCAAGTTGGAAAAGAGCTTTTTGTCGAACACGTGCTCGTTGTTATCAATCAAAATGTTGGCACAATGCAAAATACGATGAGTGGAACGATAATTTTGTTCTAATTTAATGACTTGCAAACGCGGAAAATCATCACGCAAGCGCACCATATTTTGGGGACGAGCACCTCGCCAAGAATAAATGGATTGATCGTCATCCCCCACCACCGTAAAGCAAGCTCGCTCGCCTACCAGTAATTTAATCAGTTCATATTGGCTAGTATTGGTATCTTGATATTCATCCACCAACAAATAGCGGATTTTCTCCTGCCATTTTGACCGCACTTCTGCGTTCTGTTTGAAAAGTAAGGTCGGCAACATAATCAAATCATCAAAATCCAACGCATTATAAGC
>CABSZQ010000032.1 GCA_902482195.1 uncultured Haemophilus sp. | reverse complement strand
GCTTCACGCCATGCGAATAAATCTTTGTCGCCATTTGCCCAGTCAGCCATCATAGTTGCTGAGAAGTGACCGCTGATGATGTCATCCATGTGTTTGTAATATAAGAAACCAAGGCTTTCTTTGATTTGTTCAGCAAGTTCAAATGCACGTAATTTTGCGCTGTTTGATAAGCGATCCATCATTAATGTGATACCGCCTTGTTTTAATGCTTCGGTAATGGTTTCCCAACCGTATTGGATCAATTTGCCTGCGTATGCTGGATCTTTACCGTCTGCCACTAATTTGTCGTAACATACGATAGAACCTGCTTGTAACATACCGCAAAGAATAGTTTGTTCGCCCATTAAGTCAGATTTTACTTCTGCAACGAATGAAGATTCTAATACGCCCGCACGGTCACCACCGGTTGCTGCTGCCCATGCTTTTGCAATTGCCATACCTTCACCACGTGGGTCATTTGCTGGGTGAACCGCGATTAATGTTGGCACACCGAAACCACGTTTGTATTCTTCACGTACTTCAGTACCTGGACATTTTGGTGCAGTCATTACTACAGTGATGTCTTCACGGATTTGCTCACCCACTTCAACGATGTTGAAACCGTGTGAGTAACCGAATGCAGAATCTTTTTTCATTAATGGCATCACATCAGCCACCACTTTAGAGTGTTGTTTGTCTGGCGTTAAGTTAATGACTAAGTCTGCGGTTGGGATTAACTCTTGGTAAGTACCCACTTTAAAGCCATTTTCGGTTGCACGTTGGAATGAAGCACGTTTTTCCGCAATCGCTTCAGGGCGTAATGCGTAAGAAATATCTAAGCCAGAGTCACGCATATTTAAACCTTGGTTTAAACCTTGTGCGCCACAACCTACGATAACGATTTTTTTGCCTTTTAAGTAGTTGCAACCGTCAGCAAATTCGCTGCGATCCATAAAACGACAACGACCTAATTGGTCTAATTTTTCGCGTAAATTTAATGTGTTAAAATAGTTAGCCATTTTTCATCCTTTCTATGATGTTGATTAATGTGTATGAGGTTGTGTTTGAATATAGTTTTTTGTTGTGAAGTGGATTATAAGGTTTTTAGTTGTTGCGTAAAGTGATATTATTTGCACTTAGTGTTGCAATTTTTGCAATGTCATTTGCTTTTAACGGTACATATGAACTTTCAAGACCTTCAAATATTTCTTCATCTTGCGGACACACAAAATTTTGCTAAAACCGCTACGCAAAATCATATGTCGCCTTCTACCCTTTCACGCCAGATTCAACGAATGGAGGAAGAATTAGAACAGCCTTTATTTATTCGTGATAATCGACAAGTGCGTTTAACCGAACAAGGCGATAAATTTCTGCAATTTGCGAAAACAGAATGGCAAAACTGGCAACAGTTTAAGCGTCAGCTTCGGGATAATTCTGCGGAATTAAGTGGAGAGTTACGTTTATTTTGTTCGGTAACGGCTTCATATAGCCACTTGCCACAGGTGTTAGCCAAGTTTCGTACGCGTTATCCGAAAGTTGAAATTCAACTGACAACGGGTGACCCCGCTTCTGCGGTACAATTCATTCAATCAGAGCAAGTGGATCTTGCTTTGGCGGGGAAACCCAACAATCTACCGACGGGATTAGAATTTTATAAGATTGATGATATTTCCCTTTCGTTAATTGCCCCTCGGGTAGCCTGTTTAGCCACACAATTATTGCAAGAAGAGCCCATCAATTGGCAGCAAATGCCTTTTATTTTGCCATTGGATGGAATGGCGCGACATCGTATTGAACAATGGTTACGTAGCAAACACATTAAACATCCCAAAATTTATGCCACAGTAGCTGGGCACGAAGGTATCGTACCAATGGTAGCGCTCGGTTTTGGATTAGCCATGTTGCCTGATGTGGTGATTGATAATAACCCCATGTCAAAAGACGTGTCTCGTTTAAATTTAGACAATCCAGTCGAAGCGTTTGATTTAGGTGTTTGTGTGCAAAAAAGAAATTTAGCGAACCCCCTAATTCGTGCATTTTGGGAGATGTTAGACTAAAATAATAAGCAGAATTAACCCAAGGATTTATCATGTTAAGAGGCATACTTATTTCACTTTTAGCCTCGCTTTTATTTGGCTATATGTATTATTTTTCCACGCTGCTGAAACCCCTCAGCGGCACGGATATTTTCGGCTATCGGATGATTTTCACATTCCCTTTCGTAGCCCTTTCCGTCATCATATTTAAACAAAAACAAGCATTGGCAGAGCATCTAAAACGTATTAAAAAACAACCGCTCTTTGTCCTTTCCTATATCACCTGTGGTGCATTAATGGGTTATCAAATGTGGCTCTTTTTGTGGGCACCCAATAATGGCAGCTCCTTAAGTGTTTCTTTCGGTTATTTATTATTGCCAATTGTGATGGTGGCTGCGGGACGGATCATTTTTAAAGAACGAATTTCAACATTGAAATTCATTGCTGTGTTAATTGCGGCAGTGGGGGTGATTTCTAACATCATTTTGAAAGGCGAATTATCTTGGGAAGCTATTGTTATCTGTGTGGGATATACCACTTACTTCTCGATACGAAAAGCTCTGAAAAATACTGATCTTGGTGCTTTTTGCTTAGAAATGATCTCATTATTACCAGTTAGCGTTTACTTTGCCCTTCAAACCGATTTTGCTACCGTGCAGGAATCGAATCCTAATATTTGGGGATTATTGGTATTGCTCGGGCTCATTAGTGGCTCTGCATTGATTGCTTACGTGATCGCCAGCAATATGCTGCCAATGAATTTACTTGGCCTTCTAGGCTATGTTGAAACCATTTTGATGGTGATTATTTCATTTTTAATTGGAGAGGAAATGGATGCGGACAGTTATCCGTTATTCATTTGTTTAGTATTGGCGATGAGCTTGATTATTTTTGATGGCGTATATAAACAGCGCGCAAAGGGAACAAACCATGTCGTTTAAAGAAATTAGTCCAGAACAAGCTTGGGAAATGGTGCAAAATGGCGCCATGCTTGCAGACATTCGGGATCCACAACGTTTCACCTATTCCCATGCAAAAGGGGCGTTTCATTTAACCAACCAAAGTTTTTTACAATTCGAAGAACAGGTGGATTTCGATTCCCCGATTATCGTGAGTTGTTATCATGGCGTGAGCAGCCGAAATGTGGCGACTTTCCTCGTTGAGCAAGGCTATGAAAATGTGTTTAGCGTCATTGGCGGATTTGATGGTTGGGTAAAAGCTGGTTTACCGATAGAAACGGCTTATTAATATTTTTTTGATTTAAAGTGCGGTGAAATTTACCGCACTTTTTATTTTTGTCTCGCTATTGCTTATCCACAATCGCTTTCAACATCGTGTAAGATTGGGCTTGTTTTTGCTCATCAAAAATATAGCTCACTGCCATAATTTCATCAAAATGTACCCGTTCGCGTAATTGCTTGAGTTGAAAATCCACGCTTTCAGGGCTACCGATAAGCGAACAAGCAGTCATTTGTTCCACTACGGCTCGCTCTTGGTTGTAAATCGAGATTTCCTCGAAATCGACTGGGCCAAAGTGCGGTTTCTTTTGAGCGTGCATTTGAGCTTTCCAAACATCTTCCTCTGATGCCAAAGGCGGTTGTAAATTTTGTTGCGCGTTAGTGACCACATTTAAGAAAAATAGTGTTTGTGTTGTCGCCAGTTGTCTCGCTTCATTATCGGTTTCGGCAACAACCGCGTTCACACCTAAGATGACATAAGGCTCAGCAAGATAGGTAGAGGGTTTGAAGTTTTTGCGATAAATCTCCACCGCCATTTCCATCATGCGTGGCGCAAAGTGTGAAGCAAAGGCATAAGGCAAGCCAAGCTCGGCCGCAAGATAGGCACTTTCGGTGCTAGATCCTAAAATATAAAACGGTATATTCAAGCCTGCGGAAGGATAAGCTGAAACAGGATTACAGTCTTTAAAATAACCACGAAGTTCTGCAATTTCCGCAGGGAAATCCAGACTGTTTCGTCCACGACGAAGTGCCGCAGCGGTTTGCATATCCGTTCCTGGTGCACGCCCTAAACCGAGTTCAACACGGTTCGGATAAAGCGTCTCCAGTGTGCCATATTGCTCAGCCACCACATAAGGCGAATGATTCGGTAACATCACGCCACCCGATCCCACGCGCAAAGTTTTCGTGTTGGCTAGTGTATGTTGAATTAAAAGTGCGGTCGCTGAACTCACCAAATTTTTCATATTATGATGCTCAGCAATCCAATAGCGTTCAATACCAATGTTCTCAGCATGTTTTGCAAGACTTACCATAGACTCAACGGCTTGCAAATAAGTTTGTCCTTCTCGGACAGGAGCGAGATTAAGAATAGAGAGCTTCATTTTATTTCCTCATGATTGATTTGTTGAGCGTCATTATACGTGTTTTTTCAGGCAGAAATATCGATAAAATTGGAATAGACTGTTCCGAGAAAAGGAAAAATATTGCAAAATAGGCACAAATTCAGATGTATTCGAAAAAATGATTGTATTTAATAATATTTCCCTAAAGCGCGGGCAAACCGAATTGCTCGAGAATGCCACGGCAACTATCAATCCGAAACAAAAAGTTGGCTTGGTGGGTAAGAATGGTTGCGGTAAGTCTTCTCTTTTTGCCCTATTAAAAAAAGAATTAACACCAGAGGGTGGCGAAGTCACTTATCCATCCAACTGGCGGGTATCTTGGGTGAATCAAGAAACGCCGGCATTGGATATTCCCGCCATTGATTATGTGATTCAAGGGGATCGCGAATATTGCCGTTTGCAGCAGGAACTTAACGAAGCCAATGAACGTAATGATGGTCATGCGATTGCGCGCATTCATGGGCAATTAGAAACCTTGGATGCTTGGACGATCCAATCTCGTGCGGCTTCCTTATTGCATGGTTTAGGTTTTAACCAAGAAGAAATCGCTCAACCAGTGAAATCCTTCTCAGGTGGTTGGCGAATGCGCTTGAATTTGGCGCAAGCATTGCTTTGTCCATCGGATTTATTATTACTGGATGAACCAACCAACCATTTGGATTTGGATGCGGTGATTTGGTTAGAACGATGGTTAGTGCAATATCAAGGCACCTTGGTATTAATTTCCCACGACCGTGATTTTCTCGATCCGATTGTGACAAAAATTCTCCATATCGAAAATCAGAAGCTCAACGAATACACTGGCGATTATTCTTCCTTTGAAGTGCAACGGGCAACTAAACTGGCACAACAAACTGCCATGTATCGTCAGCAACAACAAAAAATCTCTCATTTACAAAAATATATCGACCGCTTTAAAGCCAAAGCAACCAAAGCTAAACAAGCACAAAGCCGCATGAAAGCCTTAGAGCGTATGGAACTGATTGCACCGGCTTATGTGGATAATCCTTTTACTTTTGAATTCCGTCCACCACTATCCTTGCCGAATCCTTTGGTGATGATTGAACAGGCGAGCGCCGGTTATGGTAGCGGTGAAAGTGCGGTAGAAATTTTAAGTAAAATTAAACTGAATTTAGTACCGGGTTCGCGCATCGGTTTGCTCGGGAAAAATGGTGCAGGGAAATCAACCTTAATTAAATTGTTAGCCGGCGAGCTCACCGCGCTTTCTGGTACAGTGCAATTAGCTAAAGGCGTGCAACTCGGTTATTTTGCTCAACATCAGCTTGATACGCTACGTGCAGATGAATCCGCTCTCTGGCACATGCAGAAACTCGCACCAGAGCAAACGGAGCAACAGGTACGGGATTATCTTGGGAGTTTTGCGTTCCATGGTGACAAAGTTAACCAAGCGGTGAAAGCCTTTTCTGGTGGAGAAAAAGCTCGTTTGGTGCTTGCACTGATTGTTTGGCAACGTCCAAACTTATTGCTGCTCGACGAACCAACTAACCATTTAGATTTGGATATGCGTCAGGCGTTAACTGAAGCGCTGGTGGATTACGAGGGCTCTTTGGTGGTGGTTTCTCACGATCGCCACTTACTACGTAATACCGTGGAAGAATTCTATTTAGTACACGATAAAAAAGTGGAAGAATTCAAAGGCGATTTAGAGGATTATCAAAAGTGGCTGAATGAACAAAATAGCGCACCAGAAAATAAATCCTCGGAGAAAAATGACGATAATGAAAATTCCATGCAAAACCGCAAGGAACAAAAACGTCGTGAGGCCGAACTTCGCCAACAAACTGCGCCTCTTCGTAAACAGATCACCCAATTGGAGGAAAAAATGAATAAACATGCCTCCAAACTTGCGGAGATTGAAAACCAATTGGCAGATTCCGAACTATACAGTGCGGAAAATAAAGAAAAATTGACCGCACTTTTGGCACAGCAAGTCGAGGTGAAGAAAGCATTGGAAGAAGTTGAAATGGATTGGTTAGCAGCCCAGGAAGAATTGGAAACAATGCTACAAGCATAGGGACAGCGTATGACTCAAAGTCTTTTCCAACACACAAAACACGAAGAATATTGCCCACAATGCGGCGCGCCTTTACAAATGAAACAGGGTAAAAAAGGACTATTTTTAGGTTGTTCGGCATATCCTACCTGTGATTATTTGCGTCCCTTGCATAAGGTGGAACATAAGGTGTTGAAAGAGCTTGATGAAACCTGTCCGCAATGTGGCAATCCACTCCAACTCAAACAAGGTGCCTTTGGCATGTTCATCGGTTGCAGCCATTATCCCGATTGTGATTTTGTGGTGCATGAGCAACAGGATGAAGAACAATCCATTGACTGCCCAGAGTGCCATAAAGGGCATTTAGTTGCTCGACGTGGACGACAAGGGAAAATCTTTTATGGGTGCGATAACTTTCCCCATTGCAAATTTTCCTTGCCCGCAAAACCCTATGCCATGCCTTGTCCACAATGCCATTTTCCACTAGCACACTTAAAAAGTGAAAATGCCGAACACCATGTGTGGCAATGTGCAAATAAAAGCTGTCGACATATTTTTGAGAACGAAAAATGAATGTACAACAAATTGCCACCCGTTTAATGCAAGATGAAGTGGTCGCCTATCCAACTGAGGCGGTATTCGGTTTGGGCTGTAATCCGCTAAGTGAAAGTGCGGTCAGAAAATTACTTAATTTAAAACAGCGTCCGATTGAAAAAGGTCTCATTTTAGTCGCACCGAGCTTGCATTTTTTACAGCCCTTTGTTGATTTTTCCAGTTTGTCTAACGAACAACTTGCACGCTTACAGGCACAATATGAGCATCCGATCACCTGGGTGGTGCCGGCTAAGACAGAGGTTCCACATTTCCTGACGGGGCAATTTAATAGCATTGCGGTGCGTTTATGTACTCATCCTGCCGTCAAAGCCTTGTGCGAAAAAACAGGCTTTGCTCTCACCTCGACCAGTGCGAACTTGACCGGTCAATCACCTTGCCGCAGCGCAGATGCCGTGCGTTCCCAATTTGGGGCGGATTTTCCCGTGCTTGATGAAGCTGTCGGTCAAGCACAAAATCCATCGGAAATTCGCGATTTGCTCACAAACCAACTTTTCAGACAAGGATAAGATATGCAGCACTATGCCGTTTGGGGCAATCCGATTGCTCAAAGTAAATCTCCGTTAATTCATTGCTTATTTGCCACACAAACCCAGCAAACGATGGAATATGTTGCCAAATTAGGTGACCTTGAGAATTTTGAGCAGCAATTACAGGCCTTTTTTGCTAAAGGGGCACAAGGTTGCAATATCACCGCACCATTTAAGGAACGCGCCTATGCACTCGCTGAAGAACATAGCGAACGGGCAAAACTGGCAGAAGCCTGTAATACATTAAAAAAATTGTCTAACGGCAAACTCTATGCGGATAACACGGACGGCATTGGTTTAGTGACGGATTTACAACGTTTAGGTTGGATTCAGCCACAACAACGCATTTTAATTTTAGGTGCTGGTGGAGCAACCAAGGGGGTATTACTGCCTTTATTGGAAGCACAACAGCAAATTGTCTTGGCTAACCGCACCCTAGAAAAAGCACAACAACTGGCAAATAAGTTCAAGCCTTACGGCACAATTGAAGCTGTCGCGATGGATGCAATTCCCGCGCAAACCTATGATTTAGTAATCAATGCAACTTCGGCCGGATTAAGCGGGCATACCGCTGCCGTTGATGGCTCTATCTTATCATTAGCCCGCGCTTGTTATGACATGCAATATACCAAAGGCATCGATACGCCTTTTATTGCCTACTGTAAATCCTTAGGTCTGAATAATGTCAGCGATGGTTTTGGTATGTTGGTGGCGCAAGCTGCCCATTCATTCCATTTGTGGTACGGGGTAATGCCTGATTTTATTGCTATCTATGAACAGCTTAAAAAGGATATGGTATGAGTACAAGATGCCCTTGGGTGGGAAAACTTCCGATTTATATTGATTACCACGATAAGGAATGGGGCAAGCCACAATTTGACAGCCAAAAACTGTTTGAGAAAATCTGTTTAGAAGGACAACAAGCGGGGCTTTCCTGGATTACTGTATTGAAAAAACGTGCAGCCTATCGGGCTGCGTTCCATCAATTTGATCCTATTAAAGTTGCGCAAATGACCGAACAAGATATTGATCGTTGTATGGAAAATACCGGACTTATCCGTCATCGAGCAAAACTGGAAGCCATTGT
>CABSZQ010000031.1 GCA_902482195.1 uncultured Haemophilus sp. | reverse complement strand
TAAAAATATCGTTTATAAAGTTGTGTTTATGCCTTATAAAGCTTCGATGTGGGATTCTTTGGAAAGCGTCTGGATGGCTGCGGATAAAGATGAGCGTTGTGAGGCATTGGTTGTACCAATTACGTATTATGAATTGGACAACAATCAAAATCCGATAAAAAAGGTAAACGAAAGGAATCTTTTTCCGAAATATGTCAATTCAGTCAACGATGAAGAATATGATTTGGAAAATGACCTTCCGGATATAATCTATATTCACAATCCATACGATAATACCAATTTGGTTACTAGGGTAGATAGCAGGTATTATTCTTGGAATTTAAAGAAATGTTGTGAAAAATTAGTTTATATTCCATATGGTAAATGGGTCGATGGTGTCTCGTTGCCTAGTTTTAGGATAGGAATGTATAATTCTGATTATGCTATACAAAGTTCTGATGATGCTGTGAAAAAGTATAGTGAAATGGTAAACGATTATGCTAGATGTTTTGGGATAGAAACTGTAGAGGCTAGAAAAATTTTAAAGCATAAATTTGTTAATTTAGGGAGCCCTAAAGTAGATAAAGTTTTATCTTTGAATAAAGAAAACACTGTGCTACCTAAGAATTGGGAAGGTAAAGTCTTAAAGTCTCGAGTCAATGTTTTATACAATACAACATTGGAAGAAGTTTTTAATGCAAGAAATCTTGATAAAATTAGAGAAACATTGAACTTTTTTAAAGATAACAGTTCCAATGCTTTTGCTATTTGGAGACCTCATCCGTTAATGAGACAGACTTTGATTTCAATGTTACCTAATTTGTTAAAGGAATACGATGAACTGATGGAAGAATTTTGTAATGGAGATTATGGTATCATTGATACAAACGTTGATACGTATTATGCAACATTTTGGTCCGATATGTGCTATGGATTTAATAATTCAAGCTTGAATGAAATTTATAAATATACTGGAAAAATTGTTTTGCAGGATTTTCCAGAAATGGCTAAGGTAACCAGCAGCATTTCTAAAGAAGATTTATTGAAGAAATTAAAAAATACCAATGTGGTTACAGAACCGGAGTGTTCTCTTCCAGATGTTGTTAATGTTATTAGCGATAATATTGAACTAAAAATTGGCAAGAAGTTAAATTTACCAAATAGTGGAGAAAAAATTAATGATTATATGATTGATATTTTGCAAAAACAAAATAACGTTTTTTAGAACATCAGATGTACTTTTATAATCTATAAAAATATAAGAAAGTATAAACGGTATAACATATTTACTGTATGCATTGAGGGACAGATATGTCAGACTACATATTTTTATTTGATTTGGATTCAACTATTTTGAAAAAAGAAATTCTGCCAACCATATATTCTAAAGTAGGAAAGCAAGAAGAAATGCGAAATTAGACAGAGACAACGATGATGGGTGAAATTTCTTTCAAAATCAGCTTTTTGAATCTTTAAAGAAATCGATGTTTCAGAAGTAAGCGGTATGGTATCATCGATTCCTTTAAATGAATGAATTGCTGATTTCATACGACAAAATAAAGATCGCTGTTTTGTTCTCATAGGAAACTTGAACGTTTGGATTAATGGTCTCATGTCTAAGCTAATTTTAAATAATCATGTTTATTATTCTGAAGCAAATATAAAAAAACAATAGAGTCATTCAAACTATAAATGCGATAGATAAGTGAATGATGGTTAAATGTTTTTAACCATATTTATGAGTTGGATTTCGGGAATTTATTTGAAGGTGGGAATTAATTTGAGAGATTTTGATTATAATCAAATGAAACAAGGAGAGTTATATCTTCAGAAAGGTATAAAACGTGAGAATAGTTCATTAAAAGGAAAGAAGAAAGCTGAGCTTATTAACGGTTTATCAATTGAAAAAAGGGAAGAGATAGTTAGCTTAGAAAAGGAATTGCTTGGTAAACACGGAAAAGAACTATACATTACCCCTCCTCTATATGTATCATACGGAGACAACATTAAGGTTGGAGAGAATTTTTATGCTAATAAAGATTGTATTTTTATGGATACAAACAATATTGAATTTGGGGATAATGTAATTGTAGGACCAAGATGTTGCTTTTATTGTGCGGGACATCCCATTTATGGTGATGTTAGATCATGCGACAATGATTATTTTGAATTTAGTTTGCCGATTAAAGTTGGTAATGATGTTTGGATAGGCGGAAATGTAGTTATTCTTCCGGGAATTACCATAGGAAACGGTTCTGTTATAGGAGCTGGGGCGGTAGTTACTAAGAATGTCCCATCAGAAGTTATTGTCGCAGGTAACCCTGCAGTAATTTTAAGAAAAATAACCGAAGAAGATAAGAAAAAATGGGAAACCTTAAGAAAAAATTATTATGAAAAAAAAGAAGAATTTGATAAAAATCATGATATTTAAGGTGGAATGCTATTATGCTTAATTTTACGGTCGGCCCGGTAATGAGTAGCAAAGAAATTTTGGAAATAGGCGGACAGCAAATTCCGTATTTTAGAACGTCAGAATTTTCAAAAATTATGTTTGAGAACGAAAAACTAATGAGTAAATTTGCTAAAGCGCCAACCGATTCACGGACGGTTTTCATTACCGGTTCAGGAACCGCTGCAATGGAAGCGGCAGTGATGAATATTTTTGATGAGCATGATAAAGTGTTGATCGTTGATGGGGGAAGTTTTGGTCATCGTTTCGTTCAATTGTGCGAGATTCATCATATTCCGTATGAAAGTGTCATTCCGAAAGAAGGATGCAGCGTAACGGAAGAACAGCTTTCAAATTTTGATAACAAAGGTTTTACCGGATTTTTGGTCAATTTGGATGAAACATCAAAGGGAGTATTGTACGACATTGATGTTATCAGTGATTTTTGCAAACGAAACAACTTGTTTTTAGTCGTTGATTCAATCAGCTCGTTTCTATGCGACGAATTTAACATGGATAAACTAAATGTTCAAGTCATGATAACTGGATCACAAAAAGCCCTCGCATGCCCTCCTGGAGTATCAATGATCGTTTTAAGTCCCCAGGCTGTAGAACGTGTTTACTCAAAAAAAGTTGAAAGCATGTATTTTGATTTAAAATCAGCTCTTAAAAATGGTGAAAGAGGTCAAACACCGTTTACTCCCGCAGTTGGAATTTTATTGCAAATCAATGCCAGATTAAAGCAAATCGAAGAAAAAGGCGGCGTGGATCAAGAAATTATGCATACGGCGGCAGTTGCAAAAGATTTTAGAAATAAAATCGAATGTTTGCCTTTTGAAATTACTTCAAAATCGCTTTCAAATGCGGTTACTCCGCTCCATCCTCTAAATGTTTCATCTTACGATATTTTCAAACGTCTCAAGAACGAATACGGAATTTGGGTTTGCCCAAATGGCGGTGAACTTTCAGAAAAAGTCTTTCGTGTTGGACATATTGGATGCTTAACGTTTAAAGATAACGACAAACTTATTGATGCATTTAAAGACATGCAAAGACGCAATTTGATTTAATTGCAGATCAGGGGAGGCTTTTATATATGAGAAAGAAAACATCGGAAAAATTGCTAAAATGCGTGGACGATATTTTATCCAGTTTGGAGATGTTTCGAAATTTCAAAGGAAACAGTTATATTTCAGCTAAAATAAACAAGCTGTGCAGCGACAACATGACTGCTTTGAAAAAAATTCAGATAGTATTAAAAACAAAGAATATCTTGAATTATTGGACAAGTTTAAAGAGTCGGTGAGTCAGATTAGCATTGGAGATGCTTCGGAAATTTCGAAGAGATTGAAAGAATTGATTTCTGAGAGTGTTATTTATAAAGTTGTTTTTATGCCTTATAAAGCTTCAATGTGGGATTCTTTGGAAAGCATCTGGATGGCTGCGGATAAAGATGAGCGTTGTGAGGCATTGGTTGTACCGATCACGTATTTATGAATTGGACAATGACCAAAAGCCAATAAAGAAAGTAAATGAAAGAAATCGTTTCCCTGAATATGTCAATGTAGTCAACGATGAAGAATATGATTTGGAAAATGATCTTCTGGATATAATTTATATTCACAATCCATATGATAATACCAATTTGGTAACGAGAGGCGACAGCAGATATTATTCCTGGAATTTAAAGAAATATTGTGGGAAATTGGTCTATGTTCCTTATTACAAGTGGGTTGACGGAGTATCTTCGACATTGTTTAAATCAGCAATGTACTATGCAGACTATACCGTACAGAGTTCAGATGATGCAGTCAAGAGGTGTATAGAAGCATCACCTGAATATGCAAACATTTTAGGGTTGGAAACTATCGTGGTCAGAGAATCTATGGAAAAGAAACTGATTAATCTGGGAAGTCCTGAAGTAGACAAAGTTCTTTCATTAAGCAAGGACAATGTGCTGATGCCGGATGATTGGAAAGGAAAAGTAATCAAATCACGAGTGAACGTTGTATACAATACGACATTAGATGAGATTTTTGAATCCAGAACCTTTGATAAAGTTAAAGAGACATTGGCCTTTTTTAAAGAGAACAGCGAGAAAGCTTTTGTTATTTGGAGACCGCATCCTTTGATGAAGCAGACTTTGACATCCATGTTGCCCAATCTGACTGATGAGTACGATGAGATAATGAACGAATTCATAAGTGGCGACTATGGAGTGCTTGATGCTAATCCAAGCATGCACTATGCGATGTTTTGGTCTGACATGTACTATGGTTACAAAACTTCAAGCATGACTGAACTTTATAAGTATACCGGAAAGATTATTTTGGAAGATGCTCCTAAATTAACAAAGTTTGTTTCTAAGCGTAGTGCAGAAAATCTTTTAAATGAGTTAAAAGAAAGCAACGTTGTTAGTGAACCTGATTGTTCCCCTGAGAATATTGTTGACATTATCGCTGTCAATGATGAATTGAAATATGGAAAACATCTTGATTTAGAGAATAGCGGATTCAAAATAAACAACTACATGCTGGAAAAACTGTGCCAAGAGGATGAAAAATGATGGCAAAAAGTTTTGAAATCACCAAAGACTTATTGGAAAAATTACAGAAGGCTGAATTGGAGATGTTGATTGAGGTCGATCGAATTTGCCGAAAAAATAATATCAAATATTCAATCATGTACGGAACGCTTTTAGGAGCTGTAAGAAACGGCGGTTTTATCCCATGGGATGATGATTTATGTGAACTGGAATTTGAGGGACATAAATTTTTGGCTACAAAATATTTTAAAGAACAGTTAACGATTTCATATGTCAAAGACTATATGAAAATGCCGCCTAAAGAAGAACGATATCCACATAACGATGCTGATGAAATATCTTTTGGAAATATATTTGATTGATAATTGACGAGGGGATGTTTTTTTGAAAAAAGTAATAACGTATGGAACGTTTGACATGCTTCATCAAGGTCATTTAAACATTTTGAAAAGGGCCAAAGCCCTTGGAGATTATTTGATTGTCGGCGTTACAAGTGATGACTTTGATTCTCGCAGAGGCAAAATCAACGTTCAGCAATCAATGATGGAACGGGTAGAAGGGGTAAAAGAAACGGGCTTGGCGGATCAGATCATTATTGAAGAATATGAGGGTCAAAAGATTGATGACATCAATCATTTCGGCGTTGATATTTTTGCAATCGGTTCTGACTGGCAAGGAAAATTCGATTATTTGTCTGAATTTTGCAAAGTCGTCTACTTGGAAAGGACCAAAGGAACATCCAGCACAAAGATACGATCAAAAAATAATCACCTTAAGTTAGGCCTTGTCGGCAAAGCTAAACGTTTGTGGAAGGTTGCAAATGAAGCAGTCTCTATAAACGGAATTGATATTGTCGGTACTAGCGGCTCAGGGTGCGACAAGCGCTTGAATAAGTTGGATAATTATTCTTTCGAAGAGTTGATTGAAAAAGTTGATGCTGTTTTTATCGAATCTGATGTGAATAACAGGTATGAACAAATCAAATATTCGTTAGAACAGGGAAAACACGTATTGTGTGATTTGCCGATGACAATCGGAAGAAGACAACAGCACGAATTATTGGAAATAGCCAAGAAAAATGATCGTGTGCTGATGTCGGGGATTAAGACGGCCTATTCAACTGCATATTATCGTTTGTTACTGATGGTAAAAAGCGGTGAAATCGGCAACGTTTTGTCTGTTGAGACTACTTGTACTAGTCTTAGCGAATCTTCAAAATTGTTAAATTACTCCGAAAACAATATTTGGAGTGCGATGGATGAATGGGGAGCGGCTGTATTAATGCCGATTTTTCAAATTTTAGGAACGGACTACGTTGACAGTATGATCGTTTCTAAAAAAATTGACGGTTATTTTGATCTTTTTACGAAAATGGACTTTGTTTATAAAAATGCCGTTGCAACTGCCAAAATAGGCAAAGGAGTCAAATCTGAAGGTGAAATGATTATTTCAGGAACCAAAGGGTATGTCTATGTTCCTGCTCCATGGTGGAAAACCGACTACTTTGAAATAAGATATGAAAATCAAAACAGAAATAAGCGTTTCTTCTATGAGCTTGAAGGAGAAGGATTCAAGTATGAACTCGTTAATTTTTTGCGGGCAATAAACCATGGAAGAACGCTTAGTTACACCGGAAATGACGTTTTAGAAGAAATAAGCAATGTGTATGAGAAGTTTTATGATGGGAAAGATGTTAGGACAATTTAGGCGTGGATAGAAACAGGAATTAAGCATCAAAAATATCAACCTCACCCGTTCAAATTCCATGTCCCCATTCGTTATTATATTTGTAGGCCTACAATGATTCAGATGTAAAGCATTGATTGCCTGGCTTTTGGGGGAGCCATGTCAACGCTGCTTTTGACGAGTCAAAATCTTTTGTTGCTGTTTTTTGACGACTGGAGGGATTTTGATGAAAGCATTTGAGTTGAAGCTGGATACGCACTTTAAGAAGTTTAAGCAAACTTTGTGGATCAGGTATTCGGCGAGTTGGAACAAAAAAGGAAATTAGGCAGAAGCAAGCAGCTGCTGGGGGCAACGGATGCAATTTGTGTCCGTTGCTTTTTTGATACATAGCAGAAAAAGACTGATATTTATGAATAGAAAAAGTGAAATTCATTTTAAATTCGATATTTTTTCATAATAGTTGTGTTTAATTGCATAATTATTTGTCCGATAAAGTTCATGATGATTAATATAATCGAAATAATATTGAAAGGACGTATAATTTATGAACAACAATACATCATATGCAAAATACCGGTCACTCGGCAAGTGGATAGCCAGTATCCTTGTTGCCGTAGGTATCGTGCCTATCGTCGTCATGCTGATCAGTTCAATCAGCACGACAACCGGCGTTCTGATTGAACGCAACGATCTCTCGAAGGAAAGCGCCGTTGACCTCATTCAGGAAGAGCGGGAACATCTGCAGAAGACATCTGAAGCCATGCTGAAGAAAATGGCTACCTACCCTGAATTTACAGCGAAGAAATTTGACAGACAGCAGCTTGTACGCGAAGTGAAGAAGACGTGCAACGCCAATGATGCTCTGTTGACGACGACCGTTGCCGACCAGGACGACAACTGTGCAAGCTCTGAAAAGCTTCCGGCGGGATTCAGGCCGACGAGCCGCGACTGGTACAGGAAGGCTGTGGCGGACATGGGCAATGTCATTTGGACGCTGCCGTACAAGGATGCCGAAAGCGGAGTGTACGTCATCACGGCTGCGTATGCTTACAAGGCCCAGGACGGCAAGACGCGCGTGGTGACGTCTGATGTGTCATTCAATGCGCTTGAACGTCCGCTGGACAATCTCAGAATCGGGCACACCGGTCGCGTGACGCTCGTTTCCGATGACGGCATTGCGCTTGCTTCAAAGGGTGCGATTGATGACAGTCATTACAGTCGCGGAAACAATCTCAGCAACGACAAGATGTACAAGGCAATCAAGGCTTCGAACAAGCGCAAGGGCTTCGTGCACATCGACGGTGAGTCGAAGGTTGCCGATATTTACTTCAACAAGGGCGAAGCTGGCAGCGAGTACTGGGCTTATGCATATGTGATGGCAAGTGACCTGAACAATGAACGTCATACGATGATGATTACGGCGGGAATAATTGCCGTTGTCGTTGCCATTGTCGTCATCATTGTCGCCCTGTTCATTTCAGGTGCATTCAAGGCGATTTCCGAAACGCTGCTCTGGTACTTCAAGAAGGCGGAGAGCGGCAACCTGGATGAAATCAAGGTTGACAAAGGTGGAAATTCGTTCAAGGACAGGATTGCCGCAAGACTTGTTTCTCCGGACCAGAAGGGCAGCGAATTCAACAGAATCGCGTTCGGTTACAATAAAATGATCGATGCCGTCGGTGAATTGATTGGAAACGTCAAGAAACAGTCGGCAAACGTTGCGGAAAAATCCGCTTCATTGCTTGAACTCTCCAAGCAGACGGGCAAGGCAACGGAAGAAGTTGCCCAAACGATTACGGGCATTGCCGAAGTTACGAGTTCACAGGCTCAGGAAACTCAAGAAAGCGTAACTAAGCTTGAAGAGCTTTCCAAGGTTATCGACGAATTGAACGAAAGCGTTCAGCAAATGAACGCTGAATCCGACGAATCGTCCAAAATCAATCAGGCCAACATGAACACGATGGACAGCGTCAACAGCAACTGGGTGGC
>CABSZQ010000030.1 GCA_902482195.1 uncultured Haemophilus sp. | reverse complement strand
GCAACGCCACTCTGGAAGAAGTGCGGGCTGCTGCAAAAGAGGCGCAGATTGACGATTTTATCATGTCCTTGCCAGATGGATATGACACGAAAGTGGGTAGCTTTGGCTCTCGCTTCTCCGGCGGTGAAAAACAGCGGATTGCCATTGTTCGTTCACTTTGCATGAACCCTGAAATTATTCTGTTTGATGAAGTGACTGCCGCTCTTGACCCTGAAATGGTACGTGAAGTACTTGATGTGATTTTAGGTCTTGCCAAAGATGGCATGACGATGCTTATCGTTACCCACGAAATGAACTTCGCCCGTCAAGTAGCCAATCGCATCGTATTTATGGATAAAGGGCAAATCATTGAACAGGCAAAACCGGAAGATTTCTTCACGAATCCAACCACGGATCGTGCGAAAACATTCTTAAATATCTTAAATTATGAACCGAGAGGGACAAACTATGAAGAAAACATTTAAAACATTGACCGCACTTTTAGCTACTGCCACCTTAGCATTTGGCTTAACCGCGTGTAATGACAAAGAACCGGCTAAAGACGGGGCAAAAACAGTTTCAAGCCTTGAGCAAATACAAAAAGATGGCAAAGTACGCATTGGTGTATTTAGCGATAAACCACCATTTGGTTATGTGGATGCACAAGGCAAAAGCCAAGGCTTTGATGTTGAAATTGGTAAAGCGATCGGTAAAGATTTATTAGGTGATGAAAACAAAGTGGAATTTGTTTTAGTGGATGCCGCAAACCGTGCTGAATATTTACTTTCTAAGAAAGTTGATATTATCTTAGCTAACTTCACTGTGACACCAGCTCGTAAAGAAGTGGTGGATTTTGCTAATCCATATATGAAAGTGGCACTCGGTGTCGTTTCAAAAGATGGCTCAGTGATTACGGATCTTGAACAATTAAAAGGCAAAACTTTAATCGTAGATAAGGGTACTACTGCTGATATTTTCTTCACCAAAAACTATCCAGATGTGAAGTTATTGAAATTCGAACAAAATACAGAAACCTTTGAAGCCTTACGTGATGGTCGTGGTGATGCATTATCTAATGACAATACCTTCTTATTCGCTTGGGCAAAACAAAATCCAGGTTATACCGTGGGCGTAAAAAACTTTGGTGATCAAGATGTTATTGCACCAGCTGTTCGCAAAGATGCACCTGAATTGTTAAATTGGTTAAATAACGAAATCCAAACTCTAGGCAAAGATGGGCGTTTAAAACAAGCTTACGAAAAAACCTTATTGCCAGTTTATGGTGATACCGTCAGCGAAAGCGATATCGTGGTTGAATATAAATAATTCTCCCACATTCACTTCTCCTTTAGTCCAACTCAAGGAGAAGTGAAAACTTACTAAGTTTTGACCACACTTCCAATTTTAAATGCGAAATATGTTTTTTCTAGATATATGCCTATTTTCCCCTTCAACAGCATTTCTTGTATTATCACTTTATAACATCCAAATTTGATAATAATTCTTATTTATGGCAATATTCTGATGTTTTATTCAGACAGGAGTTTATATGCAAAAAAAATCAACAATTCGTTTAATTTTGGCCGTTCTATTACTGACTTTTGGTATCACTACTCAAGCAGAAATAAAAACAATCAAAGATGTATTAGGACGAGAAGTTAACGTTGATGTGCCCGTAAAAAATGCCGTGTTAGGCTTTTACTATCCTGATTACATTGCTGTTACGGGTGTTGAAAATTTTAAATATGTTAAAGGTATCTCACGTGAATTTTGGGAAAAATTTAATCCAGGAAGTTGGGCATTGTTTTCTGAAAAAATGCCTGAACTCAAAAATATTGCTGATATTGGTAATGTAAATACAGGAACTTTCTCAACCGAAAAAACCTTGGCATTAAAACCTGATGTATTGATTCTTGCGGAATGGCAATATCAAACTATTGGTTCCGAACTACCAAAGTTAGAACAAGCTGGCGTTCCAATTATTGTTGTCGATTTTAATGCTCAAAGTGTAGAACGACACACCCAAAGCGCAAAGATTTTTGGGCAACTTGCAGGTACCGAAGAACGAGCAAATAAAATTGCAGATGAATATGCTCAAGGCATTACTGATATTCAAAAACGTGTAAAAGAGGCTAACCTACCTAAACCTAAAATCTATGTAGAATTTGGCAATAAAGGTCCTAGTGAATATAGCTTTACCTTTGGTAAAAATATGTGGGGTGCTATTGCTGAAACTGTTGGCGGGGATAACGTAAGCGCGCCTTTTGTCGAAAATTGGGGACCAATTAATCCAGAACAACTTCTTGCCGCACAACCTGAAGTGATTATGATTTCTGGCACAGAAATGGGGCATGAAACTAACGATGAAATGATGGCGATGGGAATAAACATCAATGAACAGGATGCACAAAAACGCCTAAAAGGTTTCTTAACCCGTGCAGGGTGGCAAGATTTACCTGCAGTTAAAAACCACCGTGTTTACGGTATTTATCATACGGCTTCTCGCTCACTAAGTGATCTAGCAGCCGCTCAATTTATGGCAAAAGCACTTTACCCAAAACTTTTTGAAGACATAGACCCACAAAAAACCTTTATGGATTTCCATAAAAACTATTTGCCTATCATACCTAGTGGTACGTTTTTTATTAAATTGAAAGATTAAACAATTCATAAGGTGAGCGATGCTCACCTTTTTTATATTCTCACTGCCTTTCATAAGTGAAAACTCCTTTATTTTTGACCGCTCTTTGGAAGATGCGGTGTAAATCTCGCCTTTAATGGCATTCTTTCCTGAATACGTTCCCGATTAATCTGTAACGCCGCCTCTGTGGCTTCATAGTCCAACCATAAACTTGGATCATCGGGTAACGTTTCATTCCAAATATACTGCACGTTAAAGCCTCGCGCCTTACATTCCGCATGCAATGCATCATACCGTTTCTTTAAAAACGCCAATTTATTAAAGAAAAAACGCACATGCCCTTCACCTAACTTATATTCTGCAGGCTGTCCTTTTAAGTGATATTTACCTTTCGCCACGGCGTTAGGAATACGGGTTAATTCACGATGTTCAGCTAAAAGATGTTGATCACAAAGCTCCTCAGGCGGAACAAGATTAATTCGAGTCATAAACGATACCAAAGAAAAAGAAACATAGTACGGGGCGTAAAGGTATTTGTCTATTATTTACCTATCTCTTTAAGAAATATCCTAGCATTTTAGACAGATATTTATCCGAGTGTTTTAATAAAGTATTGATCTATTCTAAATACACAGTATGATCGTTCTAACCTTAACGACTTATTATGGTTCACAAGAGCAATATTCATAATTTAAAGTGAATAAAGAAGATACCATAAAAAATATTTCATACTTTTGAGACATTCCAAATGAGAATCCTACTCTTTTTAGCACATTTCGCCATGTTGTTATTTAGTGCTTATTTCTACTTCAACTTTGACGTGCGTTGGGTGCAAGTCATTGGTTATAATTTAGCATTCAACGAGCCTGTGGCTAATAGTCTAAATCATTCTATTAATATCTATTTTAAACTTATTGCCATTACCACTTTTAGCTATCTCTTTTTTGCTATTTTTCAACGTTTTTATCGTCGCTTTGCAATGTTACTATGGATGGCGGAAGCTGGAGTATTCGGGAAATATTTATTTGCTTTGAATGCGCTACAAAGCACCGATTATGATGGCATATTCCAAACCTCATCGGTTTATATTTATTTTTTATGCCCATTATTGTTAAGTTTGTTATCCTACCTTTATTGTAAGAAATAAAACAAGTAAACTCATAACCTAGCAATTCAAAAGGGTTTGCAAGCGGTTAAATTTTGTAGGAATTTTACCAATTCCGCCATTCAACAAGGAATTCAACATGAAAAAATTATTTGTATTCGCTTTATATACTTTCTCTGTTTCTAGCTTTGCCTTAACCCCGCAAATAGAAACAGCATCAAACTCAGACTCTTTTATCAGTTTCCGCACTGCTAATGATGCTATTTATTGCTCTGGCGACATTCCTGGTCTAAACCCCAAAGTTGAATGTGTTACCAACATCAAAGGAAAACCGATTTTACCTCGTCCGAAAGATTGTGAATTAGAATGGGGCGAGCTATTTTCTGTTGGCGCTACAGGAAAGGCCTCTCTCGTTTGTGCAAGTGATACCCCCGCTGTGCCAGACTCTCAGATCTTAAAAGACGGCGAAACGATTAAAGGCAAAGGCTGGCAATGTACTGCTTCGGGCGATTCATTAACTTGCTCAAACCAAGAAAAACACGGTTTTAAAATTAGCCAAGCAAAACAAAAATTATTTTAGTTTGTAGCGTATTTAAAAAATTCACAATACGATGATTGCTTTACCACAAGAGCGGTCAAATTTTTCTCGCTTTTTACAAGGAATAAAAATGAAAAAATATTGGTTAATCCCATTGATGATACTTGCTGGATCCCCCTATGCCAATAGCTGTGGCGGGCAATTTGATCCTGCCAGTGGAACCTGCCGAATTATTGGTCCTGACGGAAAAATGATCCTGTATAATTCAGCTCCACCTCAAAGTGGATATTCTGGAGGGTATTCAAGTGATGACTACTCAAACGCCCCTAGCCAACCCATCCCTTTTTACGCAGCAATCGCTGTGAATAGAAATACTGGTGATTGGGGGTGGTCAACAGGTACTTTGGCTGAATCTTCTGCTATCGAAGATGCCAAAAATAACTGTGAAAAAGTAGGAAATGGCCCATGTGAAGCTGCGGCAACACAACTCAATGGTTGTCTTGCAATGGCATCATCTAGAGGCAAAAATGGTAGCTGGTCTTATTTCTTCTCAAATTCGGGGACTTGTGGCTCAGTTGAAAAAGAAGCATTATCAAACTGTCGAGCAAGCAAAGCTAAAAACTGTAAAATTGAAATCGGCCAGCTTGATTCTGAGTATCAATACCTGGTTGAACCGCTATTAAGAAACTAGCTTATAGGGAGCCATTCACGCACGGCTGTTATACGCACTCGTGCGTGAATTGTAAAAGCCCATACTACGTTAATCTTCTTGCTACAAGAGCGGTCAAATTTCTCTCACTTTTTACAAGGAATAACAATCATGAAAAAGTCTCTTCTCTTAACGATTCTTTGTCTTCCATTTATGGCTCAAGCTAACGACAGTACGGGAACAGTCTCTACTGGTGGTGTGGAATATATTAAGAATGAACACATTGCGATGCAAAAAGAAAACCTATTTATCAGCCAAGATAAAATTAAGGTGGAATATGAATATCGCAATCTGACCGATAAAGACATTACTGAGACAGTACTATTCCCATTACCGGAAGTCATACTGCACGATTACGGTGATTTTGCTGACACCCAAAGTTTAATCAATTCTTTTAAGATTTATGCGAATGGCAAAGAAATCAAACCGACGACTCATGTACGTGCGTTCTTTTACGAAACCAAAAATGCAGATGATGCAGAGAAAAGAGAATTGGTTTCTCACGATGTCACAGAGATTCTTCGTGCTTGTGGTTTAACTGAGGAAGAGTTAATGGAGCCTTGGTTACGTAAGTCTGCTTCGGCAAATGAAAAAATCTTAAAATGTCAGGATCCACGTCTTGCCAAATTCGCATACAAAGACTTTGAGGATAGCGAAGATATCACTTGGGGCGGACAAATTATTTATAGCTGGCAGCAAACCTTTAAAGGCAATTCAACTACTCAAATTCAGCACGAATATGTCCCTCTTTTAGGATCTGGAATGGGGCTTCATGATCTCGTGAATTATAAAAAGTTTGCCGATACCTTTTGTATTGATCCATCATTTAAAAAATCAGTAAAAGCAAAATCTAGTCAAGGGATATACTACCGTGAGCTAGGTTATATTCTCAAAACTGGAGCAAACTGGGCAAAACCTATTGCGGATTTTACGCTTACCATTGAAAGACCCAAAGATCAGATTGTTTCTTTCTGTTGGAAAGGTAAAGGCGAGGTGAAAAAAGTGCTACAAAATGACAAAGTTGTGCAATATCAAGTAAAAGAAAAAGACTTCTTACCACAGCATGATTTAGATGTGCTATATGGTATAGATGCAAAGTTTTTTAACTAAAAGCTTGCTTAGTAATATGCTTTTACAATAAAGAGAAGACAACCCTCACAGGATTTTTCACAAGGAATAAAAAATGAAAAAATATTGGTTAATCCTATTAACAATGTTTGCTGGCAATACCTATGCTAATCCCACTTATGATGCAACCAGAGGGGCATTGCAGAATGATCCTTCATTATGCAGCTATGGTTATAATCCAAATTGCTCAACGCAAGGAGGATATTCTGGAGGGTATTCAAGTGATGACTACTCAAACGCCCCTAGCCAACCCATCCCTTTTTACGCAGCAATCGCTGTGAATAGAAATACTGGTGATTGGGGGTGGTCAACAGGTACTTTGGCTGAATCTTCTGCTATCGAAGATGCCAAAAATAACTGTGAAAAAGTAGGAAATGGCCCATGTGAAGCTGCGGCAACACAACTCAATGGTTGTCTTGCAATGGCATCATCTAGAGGCAAAAATGGTAGCTGGTCTTATTTCTTCTCAAATTCGGGGACTTGTGGCTCAGTTGAAAAAGAAGCATTATCAAACTGTCGAGCAAGCAAAGCTAAAAACTGTAAAATTGAAATCCACCAGCTTGATTCTGAGTATCAATACTTGGTTGAACCGCTATTAAGAAACTAGCTTATAGGGAGACATTCATGCACGGCTGTCATACACACTCGTGCGTGAATTGTAAAAAGCCCATACTACTTGAATCTTCTTACTACAAGAGCGGTCAAATTTCTCTCACCTTTTACAAGGAATAAAAATGAAAAAATATTGGTTAATTCCATTAATGATGCTTGCTTGCAGCCCTTATGCGAATAGCTGTGGTGGGCAATTTGATCCAGCAACTGGAACGTGTCGAATTATTGGTCCTGATGGAAGAATGATTATGTATAATTCAGCCCCTCCGCAAGGGGGATATTCAAATGCGCAAGTAGGGCCACCAGTCGGTTCTGACTACTATGCTGCCATTGCCATCAATAAAGCTACTGGAGATTGGGGATGGTCAACTGGCTTTTTAGGCGAATCTGTGGCGATTATGGATGCAAGAATGCACTGTGAAAAAGCAGAACGAGGAGAATGCGAAGGCGCGGCAACACAATTAAATGGCTGTCTTGCTATGGCATCGTCAAAAGATAAAAAAGGGAATTGGGCTTACTTCTTCTCTCGTTCTGGCATCTGTGGCGCAGTTGAACAGGAAGCGTTATTAAATTGCCAAGCCAGCAAAGCTAAAAACTGCCAAATTGAAATTCGTCAATTAGACGCGCAATATAAATACTATATGTATCAATAAACGCTTAAAATCAATGTAGAGCGTATCAGATACGCCCTAATAAAAGGATTCTTATGAAAAAATTACTTACATTGGCTTTATGTGCTTTATCCGTTTCAGCTTTTGCAACAACACCTTCAATCGAAGATCAAATGTCGTATCCACCACGACCGCCACTTCTAGATTTTCCTAATTGGTGGAGTGTAATTGCTTATAATCCACAAAATGGTGCTTTTGGTTATGGCGAGGGAGGTATGATAAAGCCTGCTCAAAATAAAGCACTAAAGGATTGTGAGCTTGCTTCAAATGATGCAAATAAACAACATTGTCAAATTGTCACAGAAGCTAATCATGCTTGTGTTGCATTGGCAACGGGAGATTCCCCTGAAAAATATGCCGCAGTTCGCAATGTCAGAATGGAGCGAGAAAAAGCTGAACAAGAAGCCTTGGCAGCCTGTAAAATGAATTCAGCGAATTGCACAATCACCTTCTCTGCTTGCGAAAGATAATCTTAAAAAAGGAACGCTCTATGAAAAAAACCTTACTTTGCCTGTGTCTCTTTTCTTCTGCCGCTTACGCTAACCAATGTGAAATCATTGATACAGAATTAGCAGCAAGTTATTCAGAGATGGAAACCTACGGCAACTATAACGAAAAGAATGAAGAAAAATACCAGTCTTCAGAAAAACGTTTTAAAGACGCACTAGCCAAAATTGAAAAATTAGAAGGCAAATTCTGCACTTGGGAAAAAGCACCTGAAGTGGGTGTTGGCATGCTCACTTCAGAAGACCAAAAACTGCAAATTCTTGTTTGGGATTGGCAATCTGGCGGGACAATGCACGAATATGGCAGCATTTGGCGTTATCAGCTACCTAATGGCACTTGGAAAACGGAAGTTAATGAGTTAAGCTCTTTTATAACCAGACTAGTACCGCTTAAATTGAATGGAAAACCTTACTATTATATAGAAACCTCTGACATCTACAGTCAATGTCATCATGCAATCGCAGCGAAATTTTATCAAATTACAGAAAAAGGTTTAGAAGAAGCCAATCTGATTCAAGGTAAAAAACCAACTTCTAATATTGAGGTATCGTTTATCTCATATACGAATAATGATTTACCAGAATCGAATGCCTATTTTGATTACGACTTGAAAAATAACCGCTTTAGCTTCCCGCTCGTACATGAATTTGAAGATACATGTGGTAACGGAAAAATGACCTCTGAACGCATTTATTATCGTTTTGATGGCAAACACTTTGTAAAAGAGAAAAAGACTAAAAAATAGATCTATTCCTGTAC
>CABSZQ010000029.1 GCA_902482195.1 uncultured Haemophilus sp. | reverse complement strand
ATTATTTTAGTGCAAGATCGTAAAGAACGTACGTTAGATGAAGTAAAAGAGCAAATCGCGGATACCGTACGTAAAAACTTAGCAGGAAGTCGTTTCCAAGCGGTAGAAAAAGCGGTTCGTGCAAAAGCAGCAGAAAGCAGTGATTCTTTAGCTGCGGTAGCAGAAGCAGCAGGCGTGAAAATGGAAGAAACAGATTATTTCGGTAAAAATAATGTCCCTGCGGCATTAAATTTCCCAAATGTGACTTCTGCCATTTTTGAATCAGATATTGCAAACGGCGGTGCAAATTCCGAGCCATTAACGGTTGGTGAAAATGAATTTGTTGTGGTACGTGTCGTGGATCATAAAGCTGAAGGTTTACAAAGCCTTGATGAAGCGAAATCAACGATTGAGCAGTTCTTAAAACGTGAAAAAGCCGATAAAGTATTAGCTGAAAAAGCAGAGCAAGCGGTCAAAGCGCTATCTGCCGATCCAACCAAATTACCTGCCGGTATTAGTTTTAGTGAGCCACAAACCTTTACGTTAGTGGATAATAAAGATCCAGTGCTTTATGAAGGTGTATTTGCCATTGGAAAACCACAAGATGGTAAAGTGGCTTATCAAGTTGCTCGTAACAGCAAAGGTGATGTGGTTGTGGTTGCCCTTGAACGTGTAGAAGAACCTACTTTAAATGAGCAAGAGTTAGCGAAATTTAGCACTCAACTTGTTCGTGCACGTCAAGGCGAATTGCAAGGACAGTTAATGCAAGCATTACGTGAAAAAGCACAAATCGAGATTAATACCAGCTTTATTAATCAAGATGATTCAGAAGAAGGTGCGGCTCACTAAGCCGATTGAAATATCATTCATCATCAATTTCTGATGGAAAATAAAAGCAAAGTGCGGTAAATTTTGACCGCACTTTTTTATATAAAATAAGGAGAAGACTATGGCTCAAGAAACCATTTTCAGCAAAATTATTCGTAAAGAAATTCCGGCCAATATTGTTTATCAAGATGAATTAGTGACCGCATTCCGAGATATTTCACCTCAAGCGAAAACCCATATTTTGATTATCCCAAATAAAGTCATTCCAACGGTTAATGATGTGACAGAACAAGATGAAGTTACCTTGGGTCGCTTATTTACTGTCGCGGCTAAAATTGCTAAAGAAGAAGGCATTGCCGAAGACGGTTACCGTTTAATTGTGAACTGTAATAAACACGGTGGACAAGAAGTATTCCATATTCATATGCATCTTGTTGGTGGTGAACCTTTAGGTAGAATGTTGGCGAAATAATGAAAAAGATCCTAATTACAGCAACGGTATTATTTTTAACGGCTTGTTCATCTGCACCAAATATTGTGGGAACCAATAAGCCAATTTTAAATATGGCGGCAAATTTAGCACCGGCTTTAGATGTTGATTTGTCGGATAATACCGCAGCCTTAAAAAATAAAACTACGCAACAACTCAATGTGCTTTACCATCTTTATTGGTATAACACACAAGGTGTAACGCAAGTTTGGCCAAATCAGCAAGAAAGCCAATCAGGCAATATTTTATTGCAACCGCAAGAAAAGAAAGTGTTTGAACTACCAAAACCAAGCACAGAAAGTACTAATTATCGTCTTTATTTACAATAGTTTATGTCCACACTATTAATTGACCTTGAAGGTCATGAGCTCAAACAAGAAGAAGTTGAATTACTGGAACATCCTTTAGTTGCCGGTTTGATTTTATTTACCCGCAATTTTTATGATCGTCAGCAAGTTCAAGCGCTAATTAAATCCATTCGTCAGCGAGTGAAAAAGCCTTTATTGATCACGGTTGATCAAGAAGGTGGGCGCGTGCAACGTTTCCGTGAGGGTTTCACTCAGCTCCCTGCGATGCAGGCTTTTGCGGCATTAGTTGAGGGCTCAACTCAGCAACAGCAAATAGCAAAAGAAGCAGGCTGGCAAATGGCAGCAGAAATGGTGGCGTTAGATATTGATTTGAGTTTTGCTCCCGTGTTGGATTTAGGTCACGAATGTCGTGCGATTGGCGATCGTAGTTTTGGCTGTGATGTAAAAAGTGCGGTCAATTTGGCGGCTGCTTTTATTGATGGTATGCATCAAGCAGGCATGGCAACAACAGGAAAACACTTTCCAGGACACGGTCATGTTCTAGCTGATTCTCATCTTGAAACGCCTTATGATGAGCGAGCAAAAGACGTGATTTTTAATCATGATATTTTGCCATTCCAGCAATTAATTCAACAGAGTAAGCTCGATGCGATTATGCCGGCTCATGTGATTTATGCACAATGTGATAGTCAACCAGCAAGTGGTTCGAGTTATTGGTTAAAAGAAATTTTGCGTAAACAGTTGGGCTTCCAAGGGGCGATTTTCTCTGATGATTTAGGCATGAAGGGCGCAGGTTTTATGGGTGATTTTGTGGCTCGTAGTGAAAAAGCCTTGAATGCTGGTTGTGACTTATTATTGCTTTGCAATGAACGTGAAGGTGTCATCCAAGTGCTTGATAATCTGAAGTTAGAGGAAACCACAGAGCATTTTGCAGCCCGCGAAGCTCGCTTGAAATCGCTCTTTAAACAAAAATCCTTTGATTGGTCAGAACTCACAAAAACTTCGCGTTGGATTGAAAATCATCAAAAACTGACCGCACTTCAACAAGAGTGGCTTGCTTCTAAATGATTGATTGCTATCATTATCAAAAAGGCAATTGCCGTTCTTGTCAATGGCTTGAAATGCCTTATGAACAGCAACTCGCCAAGAAAGAAGAGCATCTAAAACAACAACTTGCCAAATTAGATTGTGATAATTTAATTTGGCATCCGCCTTTTTATTCCTCCGAGACTGCCTTTCGTAATAAAGCGAAAATGGTTGTAAGTGGCGCGGTGGAACGTCCCATTTTAGGTATTTTACAAGACTCGAATGATCCACAAAGTGCGGTGGATTTATGTGATTGTCCGATTTATCCGCAACGCTTTGCTGAACTCTTTCCGATTCTAAAAGATTTTATTGGCCGTGCGGGTTTAGTCCCTTATAACGTGGCTAAGCAAAAAGGTGAGCTCAAATATATTCTGCTCACAGAAAGCCAACATACAAAAAAATTGATGTTGCGTTTTGTATTACGTTCAGAAACTAAATTGCCGTTAATTCAACGTGAATTTGCAGGGCTATTGGAAAAATTACCACAACTTGAAGTGGTGAGTGTGAATATCCAACCCCAACATGCAGCGATCTTAGAAGGTGAGAAAGAAATCTTTTTGACGAACCAACATACTTTATTGGAAAGTTTTAATGGTATTCCGCTCTTTATTCGCCCTCAAGGTTTCTTTCAAACGAACCCACTAGTAGCACAAGGATTATATGCAACGGCGCAAGATTGGGTGCAAGATTTGCCGATTACTAAACTTTGGGATCTCTTTTGTGGAGCAGGTGGTTTTGGACTTCATTGTGCTAAAGCTTTACAGGATAAACATCAACAAGAAGTGGAATTGATCGGGATTGAAATTTCTCCATCTGCTATTCAAGCGGCGACTCAATCCGCTCAGGTGTTAGGGCTAAACAATGTTAAATTCCAATCTTTGGATGCGGCTAATTTTGCTTTAACACAAGATGAAAACATCCCTGATTTGGTGATCGTCAATCCGCCTCGTCGAGGTATCGGAAAGGAACTCGCTGAGTTTCTCAATGAAATGCAACCGCACTTTATTCTTTATTCCAGCTGTAACGCGATTTCCATGGGAAAAGATTTGCAACACCTGACTAGTTATAAGCTTACTCAAATTCAATTATTTGATATGTTCCCGCATACAGCACATTATGAAACACTGATATTATTAAAACGCAATGGTTAACAAAAAAGCTAACAGAAATGTTAGCTTTTTTATTTAGAAATTTAACCGCACTTTTATTTTGCTATAAATTAATGCTATTAAGAAGAATGCTGCCTGTAACAAAATAATGCATGCACCAGTGGATGCATCAAAATGATAGCTAAGTAGCACGCCTAATAGACTTGCAGTTACAGCGCTGATGATTGCGATAATAAGCATCTTATCGAAGCGATTGGTCAGTGTTAGCGCAGTGATGCCCGGTGCAATTAGCATCGCTACGACCAAAATAACCCCAACGACTTGCATCGTACTCACAATAGTGAGAGCGAGTAATGTGAGCAAGCCATAATGCAATAATTTAGGCGAGAGACCCGCAACGCGAGCATGGCTCGGATCAAAGCAATAAAGCAGAAAATCACGACGTTTTAAGCCAAGCAAAATAAAAATGATCAAGGCGATGATAGCCGTTTGTATCAGCTCTTGTCGGCTTACACCCAATACGTTACCGAATAAGATGTGTGTGAGGTGTTGTGAGGTTTGGATTTTAGTGAACAGCACCAAACCAATGGCAAACATCCCTGAAAATACAATCCCCATCGCGGTATCTTCTTTGATACGGCTGTTTTCTTTTAAATAACCTACCCCTAAGGCGCAGGCAATACCTGAGACAAAGGCTCCAATCACTAATGGAATACCGGCTAGAAAAGCTAATACAATACCTGGTAAGACGGCATGAGAAATGGCATCGCCCATTAATGACCAACCTTTCAAAACCAAATAGCAGGAGAGTAGTGCACAAATGACGGCAACCACTAATGCCGTGAGTAGCGCATTTTGCATGAAGGCAAATTGAAATGGCTCAACGAAAATGGCGAACATCTCAGTCATGAACCACCGCCTTACGTCGTTTTTGACTGATTAATCCGTATTTGGGTGAGAATAGAAACGCCAGTAAGAATAACAAAGTTTGTAATGTTACGATGACACCACCTGTTGCGCCATCCAGATAATAGCTTAAATAGACACCGACGAAACCAGTGATTGCCCCTAATGCTACGGCAATTTTGATCAGAGTTTTGAACTTGTCAGTAAGTAAATAAGCGGTTGCGCCTGGTGTGATTACCATCGCAATCACCAAAATCGCCCCGACAGTTTGTAATGCCGCAACGACACAAGCACTCAAGAGTGTAAAAAAGAGAACTTTGTAAAACAGTGGTGAAAGTCCAACTGTAATTGCTTGCGTTTCATCAAAAAAAATCAATAACAGATCCTTCCAAAAAATAAGCAATAAGACCAAGCAAATCAACATAATGATAGCTACTTGATAAATATCTTCATCGGCAATCCCGAGGATATTACCGAGAATGATGTTTTGCACATTTATTGAAGTTGGATTCAGAGAAATAATCAACAATCCCAAGGCAAAGAATGTGCTGAAAATAAAGCCGATAACGGCATCTTCTTTGAGTTTAGAAATGGACTTGATCCATAAAATGGAAAGTGCGGCTAAAATTCCGGCAAAAAAAGCACCTAAAGCATAGGGGAGTGAAAAGGCATAAGCTATCGCCACACCCGGAACCACGGAATGAGAGAGTGCGTCGCCAATTAATGACCAGCCTTTCAACATTAAATAGGCAGAAAGAAAGGCACAAATGCCACCAACTGCGGCACTTATCCACATGGCTTTTTGCATATATTCATAGGAGAAAGGTTCCAGTAAATATTCAAGCATGACTTATTCCTTGTCAGACGGAGGCAGACGACAGGATTTTACAGCCGTTGCGGGCGGATCATTTTTGGTTTCGCCATAGAAGACAACAGGACGTTCATCATCCGTAAGCACGGTGACAGCACGTTTATCTTCATCATTATGCAGATCTTCACCTAATAATTTGATGTGTCGTAATACACCACCAAAGACTTTTTCCAAATTATGCTGATTAAATGTATCTTCTGTTTTACCCGCTGCAATCACAGTACGGTTAATCATCACCACTTGGTCACAGAAGTCTGGTACAGAGCCTAAATTGTGGGTAGAGACTAAAATTAAATGGCCTTCAGCACGTAATTGGCGAAGGAGTTCCACAATAGCATTTTCAGTTTTAACATCTACGCCTGTAAAAGGCTCATCGAGTAAGATAATCTTACTTTGTTGTGCTAATGCTCGAGCCAAAAATACGCGTTTTTTCTGTCCACCAGAAAGCTCGCCGATTTGTCGTTCAGCTAAATGCTCGATGTTTACTCGTTGCATCGCCTCGAACACTTTTTGTTTGTCTTCAGCCTTTGGAATACGCAAAAAGTTCATATAGCCATAACGCCCCATCATGACAACATCATAAACGGAGACTGGAAATTGCCAATCGACTTCTTCCGCTTGCGGCACATAGGCAACCAAATTTTGTTTCAACGCTCGATTAATTGGCAAACCACAAAGCGCAATATTGCCTTGCTGTGGCTTGATTAAGCCCATGATGCTTTTGAATAGCGTTGATTTTCCGCTCCCATTTACGCCGACAAGAGCACAGATTGTTCCCCCTTGTAATGCAAAGGTAACATCATAAATTGCAGTGTGCCCGTTGTTGTAACGTACAGTTACATCATTAACGAAAATCGAAGCGGAAAGTTCAGTCATTATTTTTCAAATCCTTTGACTATGGTGGATACAGTGACATTCAGTAAGTCAATATAAGTCGGTACAGGGCCATCAGCAGCAGAAAGGGAATCGACATAAAGCACGCCACCGTATTTGGCACCGCTTTCTTTCGCTACCTGTTGAGCTGGTTTGGCTGACACAGTACTTTCACTAAATACCACTGGAATATGATTTTTTTTCACTAAATCGATAAGTTTACGCACTTGTTGAGGCGTACCTTGTTGTTCAGCGTTAATTGGCCATAAATAGCCTTCTTTGAGATCGTAATCTTTTGCTAAATAACTAAAGGCGCCTTCACTGGTCACTAACCAACGTTGGTCAGCGGGAATTTGTGCGAGTTTTTCACGTAAAGGTTTATCGAGCTGTTTGATTTTTTCTGCATACGCCGCTGCATTTTTTTGATAAGTATCAGCATTTTGCGGATCGTATTTAACTAATGCATTTTTAATATTTTCTACGTAAATCAACGCATTAGATGGCGACATCCAAGCGTGTGGGTTAGGCGCATCTTTATAAGGGCCTTCATAAATAGAAAGTGGTGTGATGCCTTCGGTTACCACAACGGCTGGTTTGTCTTTGATATTTTGGAAGAAACGCTCAAACCAACGCTCTAAATTTAATCCGTTCCATAAAATTAAATCAGCAGATTGAGCTTTTACAATATCTTTAGGGGTTGGTTCATACTCGTGAATTTCTGCACCAGGTTTGGTGATAGATTCCACCGTCGCGGCATCGCCCGCAACATTTTGTGCGATATCCTGAATAACCGTAAATGTGGTCACCACTTTAAATTTCGCTTCGGCTTGTAAAGCAGCCAAACCTAGAGCGATAACAGATAGGCTTTTAAATAAATGCTTCATGAGATCTCCTTAAAAATAATGATTGATTAGCATTCTACAGAATAATACCATTTTTTATAAGTTTTTCAAATGAAAATAATTATCAAATCCATAGGCAATTAAAATTAAAAAGCGGAAAATTTTGTGCAAAATTGACCGCTCTTTTTGAAATGATTAACCACCAACTTGTTGGATTAGGCGATCCATACCCGCTTCATCATAGCCTTCTTCATATTGGGCTTCATCAACGGTAAAGTTGTGCATGCTACGCCCTGCGATACAACCGTATTGTTCCAATTTTCCTTTGGTAAAGTTAGTACGAAACGCAGATGAATGGTTATTTAAACTGATCACCCCAATGGTCGCACGATTACATGGATTTTTATTCACAAAGACTAAATTATAGCCAGATTCGCGAATGTAACCGGTTTTATTAATTGCTGCATCAAACACTTCTTCACGCACTAATTTATTGGTGTTTTTAACAAAAACGCTACGTCCGCCAGCTTGAATGAAAGCACTTGGCATATTCGAGAGGTTTTTGATTTGTGCTTTGTTAAGAGAGTATTTAGCCAATTTAACCAGATCCATCACACTTGAAATGTTACTGTCAGATAAACCTGAGCTATCTGAAAAGCGGGTAGAGCGCATACCTAATTCTCTCGCTTTCTCATTCATTTTTTGAATAAATTGCAAACGACTCATGCCCGCAGAGCGAGAAAGGGCATGAGCAGCATAGTTATCAGAATGGACAAGCATCGCTTTTAATAATTCATTACAAGAAATTGGCGTGTATTTTGGTAATTTTGTATGTGTGCCTTTAATGTAATCGTAATCGTCGTCAGTAATCGATGCAGTACAATTTGCATTTCGATTATTTTCAAGAAACACATTTGCAGTCATTAACTTCGTGACAGATGCGATGGGTTGTACATGATTCGGTGAGCTACTTTCAAGCACTCGATCATGGGTGAAATCATACACGACATAAGATTGTGCCGTTGCCATTGCTGGCACTAAACACAATACAGAAAGAACTTTTTTTAACATATCTTTTAATATAGCCAACTTAGAGAATAAAACAAAGCTTGTATTCTATCAGTTTTTGTAAGGGTTTGGGATGTGTGAAAGAGAAAAAATTTAAAGTTTTTTAACCGCACTTTTTTCTTTTGTTTTTTTGATTTTTGCGATAGCGATCGCAAAGAAGTGCGGTCAAAATTTTCTTTGTTTTTCAAATCTGCTAGCTTATCCGTCGGTAAATCTGTAAAATCTCGGCTCATTTTTAATATGCGAATTTTTTGTTGCTCAATTCTGAGTAACATCATCGCCGTAATGTGTAATAACGAGGCTTTATGTTAGAACAACCCCTTTCATCCGAAACGAATACAAAAAAGATTAACTTAATGGATTTAACGCGTCAGCAGATGCGTGAGTTTTTTGCTGAATTAGGCGAGAAACCATTTCGTGCGGATCAATTAGTGAAATGGATTTATCATTTTGGCGAAGATAACTTCGACAATATGACCAATATTAATAAAAAATTACGAGAAAAATTAAAAGCGGTCGCTGAAATTAAAGCACCTGAAGTGGCGGTTGAGCAACGCTCTGCAGATGGCACCATTAAATGGGCGATGCAGGTAGGTGAACAGCAAGTTGAAACGGTCTATATTCCTGAAGCTGATCGTGC
>CABSZQ010000028.1 GCA_902482195.1 uncultured Haemophilus sp. | reverse complement strand
AAGCATTCCACCACTCAATCACCAGCTCCTGTGGTCCATCTGCATAAGACGCAATTTCATACACGTTATACACAAAGTGAATTCCATCATGATCTAAATAGAAATTGTCGGTCACCTCAAAAGCATCTTTTGAGGTAAATGCTTCCTCATCTTTTACTTCGCCATATCGAGTATAACGTTCCCAGAGCAGCTCTTTTAATTTAGCTTGCTGATTTGGTTTAAACACATCATCAAATGAAAGTAGTTTTTTCGTTTCTAAATCAATATTAAGATAATGATAACCGCCAACTCCATGAGCGCCACCACCATAGCTGTAATAGTTTATTAAAAATACAGCAAGCTTACCTCTTTGGTGATTAAATGCTAAATCTAAGGTTTCATCAACACCAATTATCGGAGATTCCAACATCTCTTTCTTAGTCTCATCATATGCTTGCTGGTAATCTGCTATAAGCTGCTCTCGGCTTCTTGGTTTGCCATCTGCATTTTTTGAAATTTGTTCTAAAAGTAGTGTATCTAACCATTCAATATTCGTTTTTAGTGTAGAAATGCTGTAATGAAGTTTACCTTCCACAGGCGTATATTCATCTTCTTTGGCCGATTTAGGATATTTGATGGTTTCCTCTTTATCAAAAATCACATCATCTTGAGCAATAATTGCCGGAATAACCTTCTCCGTCTTTTCTTTTTCAGCTTTTAATTGCGTATTTTCTGCCGTCAGTTGAGCTATTGTCTGTGTTTGTTGCTCAATAGTTGCTTTCGCTTCTTTATCTTCGCAACCTGTTACCGTAAAAAGTGCGGTTAAAATTAAAGCTGAAATCAGTGTCTTTTTCATGTATTACCTATAAATCAAATGTATCTTTATCACGTAGAATATGATCATTGCCTTTGCGGCGTAAAAAGCCAGTACGGTCAAAATACTCCATTAACTGAACGGTCAGTTTCCGACCAAAATTAAGTTTGTCACGTAATTCATTAACCGCAATCTTACCTTCCTCACCTGCCATTTGCTTGATTAAGCGCGCATAAGCATAAATGCTTTCAGTCAGGAAAAAACGATCTTTTACGATTGGCGTGAGATAGCCCAACTTACCTGCTTTATACATGAAATTACGCATCGCACTTTCATCTTGCGCCAAGGCTGCAGCCATATCACGCACCCAAATGGCTTGACCATGCGCTTTCTCAAATTCAGCTAACACCGCTTGCCATAAGCTTTGTTCTTCGGCTGAAAATTGGATTTTGTGAGAAGGCAAATGTAACCAACCACGAGTCTGCTGCAATTGGCCTTCATCAAGCATTTCTTCAATAAAATGATAAATCAGATTTTCCGGTTGGTTTAGTGTCGCAATACGGTATAAGCGAGCTTTACTCAAACCTAGCTGATCATTATGTTGCTCATGATAGGTAGCAAGTGCGGTCAAAATTTGCTGCGTTTTTTCACGTTGATAATCGCGATTAAAACACCAATTTTGGAAACGGATATCGCCATTCTCGGCTAATGCCTCAGCCAGCTGATTTTCGGTTAGTTGCTCACTCCACATTAAAGCTTGAGCTGAAATCGCCTCTTTTTGTAAGGTCAATCCGATGCGTTGTGTGGCGGTTTGAGCCTGATTAAGTTTAGCCAAGAACGCTAAGCGAGCCTCTGTGCGCTTATAACGTTTTGGTGAATGAATTTCGAGTACCTTAGCACCACCAATTAACGCTTTCGCATCACCACTGCGTAAAATTAATTTATCCACAAAAGCTAAAAATAATGGCTGTTCTAAAATCACTTCTGCCAAAGTGCGGTCATTTTTCATTGCATTTTTGCTTTCAAGCAAGGTGAGCTTACCTGTCGTACGGCTTGCTGCATGATAAATGTGTACAGGCTGACTGTCTTTCAAATTCACTTCAGGTGTAATTTCAATGGTAATACGATCGGTCGGCTCAAGTGGTTCTGAGGCTAACAACCAATCGCCGCGCTGCATTGGAGTACGATCTAAATCAACGTTTAAATTGAGCGCTAAGCGTTGACCAGCCAAGCCTTTCTCACTCGGCGTATTCTGAGCATGAATATTCTTAACGCGAACCTTTTGTCCTGTAGAAAGGAAAAGTTCGTCATCAATAGCTACTGAACCAGCAAATGCAGTTCCCGTCACAACCGTCCCTGCCCCTTTCACGCTAAAAACACGGTCGATGGCGTAACGGAATGGTTTATCTATTTCAGCTAATTCAGGTAAATTGGCCAAATAATCGCGTAACGCATCAATGCCTAAGCCTGTTTGTGCCGATGTAATAAAATAATGAGATTCAGCTAAGAATGGATAATCCGTCTGAATTTGTGTTTTTAGTGCCTCAATTTGCTCATCCGTTGCTCGATCAGCCTTGGTAATCACTACCATGATTTCAGTAAATTGAAGCTGACGTAAAATCGCTAAGTGTTCTTTAGTTTGTGCGGCAATCCCTTCATCTGCAGCGACAATGAGCATCGCATAATGCACACCACCAAGCCCCGCCAACATATTGGCGAGAAACTTTTCATGGCCAGGCACATCAATAAACCCGAGTACTTTCTCTTTTAAAGGCAAATAGGCATACCCCAAATCAATGGTCATGCCACGTTTTTTTTCTTCCGGCAAATGGGCCGTATTCGTACCTGTCAGTGCTTTTAAAAGGGCTGTTTTACCATGATCGACGTGCCCTGATGTTACTATGATCATAATTTTTCCACCGTATCTAATAATGCCTTAAAGTTGGACACACTACGTAAATCTAACCAAATTTTTCCTTTCTCAACACGACCGATTATCGGCTGTTCTAAAGCTTTGAATACTGTTAAAAGTGCGGTCAATTTTGCCTCTGTTTTTTCGGCAATCGTCACCGCGAGAGAAGGAATCGTTGCCATCGGTTGAGAACCACTCCCAATCTGAGCAACGCTTTCTTCAATCTCAACGTCGTAATCTTTTAAACGGTTTGCTAAACAGGCTTTAAGTTGTTCAGCTTTTTCCTTTAATACATCCATTGATTGGGTGAGCAAATGTAAAGTTGGCAATGTCTCAGTGAGTTTTTCCGGTTGGAGATAAAGGCGTAATGTTGCCTCAAGCCCGGCTAAAATCACTTTATCGCAACGCAATACGCGCTTTAATGGGTGAGCTTGTAACTGAGCAATCCACTCTTTTTTACCAACGATAATGCCGGCTTGTGTTCCACCCAATAATTTATCACCCGAGAATGACACCAAGTTTACGCCTTGTGCGACTTTTTCTTGCACTGTTGGCTCATTCGGTAAATCATATTGGCTTAGATCAATCAATGCCCCACTACCAAGATCCGTAATAACAGGAATATCAAATTCTCGTCCTAGCTCAACCAACTCTTGTTCTGAAACCGAAGCAGTAAACCCACTAATATGATAGTTACTGCAATGTACTTTCATTAAGAACGCGGTATTTTCATTGATTGCTTGACGATAATCTTTCAAATGTGTGCGGTTGGTTGTTCCTACTTCAACAAGTTTACAGCCTGCTTGAGCCATAATGTCTGGAATGCGAAATGCTCCGCCAATTTCAATTAATTCCCCGCGAGAAATAATAACTTCTTTATCTTTTGCAAAGGTGGCCAACATCAAGAGAACAGCTGCAGCATTATTATTAACGATACAAGCGGCTTCTGCGCCCGTAAGTTGTGCAAGTAGCTCACTAATATAATTATCTCGATGACTGCGTTTGCCTTCTTCCAAATCATATTCCAGCGCAACGTTACCTTTCATCGCATGAAGTGCCGCTTGTTGTGCACTTTCAGCCCATAATGCTCGCCCTAAATTTGTATGTAATACCGTACCCGTTAAATTATGAACTGATTTAATTTGTACATGATTTTGTTGAGACAAGCGATGCTGTAAATGATGTAATGTACTCAGATGATCGGCAAAAAAGTGCGGTAAATTTTGATGCTGTTTGATAAACTCGCGCCCTTCAGACAATAATTGGCGCAATTCACGCACGACAGCTGAATGACCAAATTCAGTTAAAAGCATTTCACCTTCTGGTGTTTTTAAAAATTTATCTACCGAAGGAAGTTGTTGAAAAAGTGCGGTCATTTTTAATTCCTATTTCAAAATGGCGTTGAATTGCGAACTAATTTACGCTAAAGTAACCGCAATTTCAATAACGGAAGGTCGTCATCTCCGGTGAGGTGGCAGGACTTCAAATCCTGTTGGGGACGCCAGCGTTCCCGGGTGGGTTCAACTCCCATGACCTTCCGCCACTTTTTTCTTCCAACGAATATTTCTCTCTTCCTCACATTCATATTTTTAATTTGAGTTTCATTCGAGTTTTGCGGAATTCTAGGCAAACAAAAAGGCGCATCTTTCGATACGCCTTCTTTATCTAACTTGTTACAGTTAATACATCAATTATTTGATGATTTTCGCAACAACGCCAGCACCTACTGTACGGCCACCTTCACGGATTGCGAAACGTAAGCCTTGGTCCATCGCGATTGGGTGGATTAAGCTTACTGTCATTTTGATGTTATCACCAGGCATTACCATTTCCACGCCTTCTGGCAACTCGATTGTACCGGTTACGTCTGTTGTACGGAAATAGAATTGTGGACGGTAACCTTTGAAGAATGGAGTGTGACGACCACCTTCTTCTTTGGATAATACGTACACTTCAGATTCGAAATCAGTGTGTGGAGTGATTGAACCTGGTTTCGCTAATACTTGACCACGTTCGATTTCTTCACGTTTGGTACCACGTAATAATGCACCGATGTTTTCACCTGCACGACCTTCGTCAAGTAATTTACGGAACATTTCAACACCAGTTACAGTTGTTTTCGCTGTTGGTTTGATACCTACGATTTCAACTTCATCACCAGTGCGGATGATACCACGCTCAACACGACCTGTTACTACTGTACCACGACCTGAAATTGAGAACACGTCTTCGATTGGAAGAAGGAACGGTTGGTCAATTGCACGCTCTGGCTCAGGAATGTAAGTATCTAAGTGGTTTGCTAACTCAAGGATTTTTTCTTCCCATTCTGCAACGCCGTTTAATGCTTGTAATGCAGAACCACGTACGATTGGAGTATCATCACCTGGGAAATCATATTGAGAAAGAAGTTCACGAACTTCCATTTCTACTAATTCTAATAACTCTTCGTCATCTACCATGTCGCATTTGTTTAAGAATACGATGATGTAAGGTACACCTACTTGGCGACCTAATAAGATGTGCTCACGAGTTTGTGGCATAGGACCATCTGTTGCTGCTACTACTAAGATAGCACCGTCCATTTGCGCCGCACCGGTAATCATGTTTTTAACATAGTCCGCGTGTCCTGGGCAGTCAACGTGTGCGTAGTGACGAGTTGGAGTATCGTATTCAACGTGTGATGTGTTGATGGTGATACCACGCGCTTTTTCTTCTGGCGCGTTATCGATTTGGTCGAATGCACGAGCTGCACCACCGTAGTGTTTTGCTAATACGGTTGTGATTGCTGCTGTTAAAGTTGTTTTACCGTGGTCAACGTGGCCGATTGTACCCACGTTTACGTGCGGTTTTGTACGTTCAAATTTTTCTTTAGACATTTGTTTAGTTTCCTAGAAAATGCTCTATAAGCCATTCGACTTATAGAGCGGATTGTTACAAAAAATTATTTTTTACGCGCTTCAATTACTGCAGCAGCAACACTTGTTGGAGCCTCAGCATATTTTAACGGTTCCATTGAGTATGATGCACGACCTTGAGTTTGTGAACGTAAGTCTGTTGCATAACCGAACATTTCAGAAAGTGGAACTTCTGCATCGATTTTAACAACGAATTCGTTCGCTTCTTGACCGTTAACCATAGCACGACGACGGCTTAAGTCACCGATTACATCACCCACATACTCAGGTGGAGTTTCTACTTCAACTTTCATGATTGGCTCAAGTAGAACTGGGTTTGCTTTAGCGAACGCTGCTTTAAATGCTAAAGAAGCCGCTAATTTAAACGCTAATTCTGATGAGTCAACATCATGGTATGAACCGAAGTGTAAACGTACACCAAGATCTACTACTGGGTAACCCGCTAATGGACCAGATTTAAGCTGTTCTTGGATACCTTTATCAACTGCAGGAATGTATTCACCAGGGATTACACCACCTTTGATTTCGTTTACAAATTCGTAACCAGGACCTTCTGGATCTAATGGGTATAAGTCAATAACAACGTGACCATATTGACCACGACCACCAGATTGTTTTGCGTGTTTACCTTCCACATCGTTAACACGAGTGCGGATAGTTTCACGGTAAGATACTTGTGGTTTACCGATGTTAGCTTCCACTTTGAACTCACGTTTCATACGGTCAACGATGATGTCTAAGTGTAACTCACCCATACCAGAAATAATGGTTTCACCAGATTCTTCATCAGTGTGAACACGGAATGAAGGGTCTTCTTGAGCAAGACGACCTAATGCAAGACCCATTTTTTCTTGGTCAGCTTTAGTTTTAGGTTCTACTGCTACAGAGATTACTGGCTCTGGGAATTCCATACGCTCAAGGATGATTGGTGCTTCGATTGCACATAATGTATCACCCGTAGTTACATCTTTTAAGCCGATTGCTGCAGCGATATCGCCCGCACGAACTTCTTTGATCTCTTCACGTTTATTAGCGTGCATTTGTACGATACGACCAAAACGTTCACGTTTTTGACGTACAGAGTTTAATACTGTATCACCAGAGTTAATTACACCTGAGTACACACGGAAGAAGGTTAAGTTACCTACGAATGGGTCAGTTGCAATTTTGAATGCTAATGAAGAGAACGGCTCATCATCGCTTGCGTGACGTTCACCTTCAGTTTCATCTGGATTGATACCTTTGATTGCTGGAATATCAGTTGGTGCTGGTAAGTATTCAACAACTGCATCAAGCATTGCTTGAACACCTTTGTTTTTGAATGCAGAACCACAAGTTACCAAGATGATTTCGTTTGCTAATACGCGTTGACGAAGACCTGCTTTGATTTCTTCTTCGCTTAACTCTTCACCACCAAGATATTTTTCCATTAATTCTTCAGTTGCTTCAGCTGCTGCATCAACAAGGTTTTGACGCCATTCTTCACAAGCTGCTTGCATATCTGCAGGAATATCTTCATAAGTGAAGGTCATACCTTGGTCAGCTTCGTTCCAGTTGATCGCTTTCATTTTGATCAAGTCAACAACACCAGTGAAGTTTTCTTCTGCACCGATTGGAAGTTGAAGAGGAACAGCGTTAGCACCTAAACGAGTTTTAAGTTGTTCAACAACACGTAAGAAGTTAGCACCAGTACGGTCCATTTTGTTTACGAACGCAATACGTGGAACTTGATATTTGTTAGCTTGACGCCATACAGTTTCAGACTGAGGTTGAACACCACCAACCGCACAGTAAACCATTACCGCACCATCAAGAACACGCATAGAACGTTCTACTTCAACAGTAAAGTCTACGTGTCCCGGGGTATCGATAACGTTGATACGGTGTTGTGGGAACTGTTGTGACATACCAGACCAGAATGCGGTAGTTGCCGCAGAGGTAATGGTAATACCACGCTCTTGTTCCTGTTCCATCCAGTCCATTGTTGCTGCACCATCGTGTACTTCACCAATTTTGTGACTTACACCAGTGTAGAATAAGATACGTTCAGTGGTAGTAGTTTTACCAGCATCAATGTGCGCACTAATACCGATATTACGATATCTTTCAATAGGGGTTGTACGAGCCATTATTATAACCTTGTTAAGTTTAATATCTGTTTATATAAGGGTAAGGCTTCATCGAGGATGAAGCCCTTAAATTTTAAAAGCGTATTACCAACGGAAGTGAGCAAATGCTTTGTTAGCTTCAGCCATACGGTGAACGTCTTCACGTTTTTTCACTGCTGCGCCTTTGTTATCTGATGCATCAGATAATTCATTTGCAAGACGTAAAGCCATTGATTTATCACCGCGTTTACGTGCAGCTTCAACGATCCAACGCATACCTAATGCGTTACGACGAACTGGACGTACTTCAACTGGCACTTGGTAAGTAGAACCACCAACACGACGAGATTTAACCTCAACAGTTGGGCGAACGTTTTCAAGTGCAATTTCAAATGCTTCTAAAGGTTCTTTACCTGTGCGTTCTGCAAGTTTGTCTAACGCACCGTAAACGATGGTTTCAGCAACGGATTTTTTACCGTCTACCATTAATACATTAATAAATTTTGCAAGTAACTCTGAACCGAACTTCGGATCTGGAAGAATCTTGCGTGGTTCAACACTACGACGACGTGGCATTGCGAATTTCTCCGTATATTTAATCTTCAGGATATCCAAAACTCTATAAAAATTAACCGCACTTTAAAGTGAGCTAATGTGATACTGGAGTTTCTGATTTAAATTTTTACTAATTTAGACGTTTGGCCTTACTTAACGGAGTTCCATTAAGCTTTAGGACGTTTAACGCCGTATTTAGAACGACCTTGTTTACGATCTTTAACGCCTGCACAGTCTAATGCGCCGCGTACAGTGTGGTAACGAACACCTGGTAAGTCTTTAACACGACCACCACGGATAAGCACAACACTGTGCTCTTGAAGGTTGTGACCTTCGCCGCCGATGTAAGAAGTTACTTCAAAGCCATTAGTTAAACGAATACGACATACTTTACGTAATGCTGAGTTCGGTTTTTTAGGTGTAGTTGTGTATACACGAGTGCACACACCACGTTTCTGCGGGCAAGCCTCTAATGCAGGAACGTTACTTTTTACAACCTTTTTCACACGCGGTTTGCGTACTAGCTGGTTGATAGTTGCCATTAAAAAAGCTCCAGTTTAAATGTTATTCATAATAGAATGTTTGTTACAAAATCTATCTCTCCATCCAATAGACAGAAGAAATAGACGCTAAATTCTAAAGAGTTCCCTTGGGAATGTCAAGTATCGCATTCTTTGTACTTGACACCCATCCCCTATAACTGACAGTCTAGAAAAAGACTTTCCTTCTTTTCATAAATGATCTTTACTTTTGGTGGTGGCTTATCATTTTCATCAATAACTAGAAAATCTGCCAAATCTATTAATTGGTTACTATTTACTTATTTTTTAGATGCCGCTGAGCTACTAAAGTATTCCCATAGTTTATTCGCATCC
>CABSZQ010000027.1 GCA_902482195.1 uncultured Haemophilus sp. | reverse complement strand
CTTCAATGACGTAAGCTTTATCAGATACATAACCGATACCGACAATAAGGGGGAGCGGTTTGTTAGGATTGACAGCATTCACTGCTATTGGAAATTGAGCGTTACCATCTAGCGTATAAAGTGCGGTCAGTTTTTTCGACGTTTTCGGTGGAACAGCAATAAACAAACGATAATGCTTGCCTTCAAAAGTAAAATCTTTTTGTTGAATTTGATACATTTTTTTCATGCTTTCTTGAATAGGAGGAATCTTAAAGTCGGGTTCTGCTTGCGTACTTTGCGTAAACATCAGCAGGAAAAATAAAAAGGGTAAACGCAGAAATGAGAACATGGTTATCGAGCCTTGAGTTGATAATGGTTCTCACTATATAGGAAAAGTAAAGGTGAAATCAACCGCACTTCATCTTGGATCTCAAAAACACCCTAAAAATAGGTAGAAATTTCTAATGAATGTTCAAAAATTTGATCTAGTTAACATTTTTTTTCTGGCAATTCCCCTACAATGACCACAGGAAAAATTTTTAAACTTTAATCAAGAGGTGAACTATGACTGACATTAAAAATGTAATTAAAGAACTTGAAGCCATTGGTATTCATGACGTAAAAGAAGTGGTTTATAACCCAAGCTATGAACAACTTTTTGAAGAAGAAACAAAACCCGGCTTAGAAGGCTTTGAAAAAGGTACACTTACCACAACTGGAGCGGTGGCTGTTGATACAGGGATCTTTACCGGTCGTTCGCCGAAAGATAAATACATCGTTTTAGATGATACCACAAAAGATACTGTGTGGTGGACTTCTGATGTGGCGAAAAACGATAACAAACCAATGACTCAAGAAACTTGGTCAAGCTTGAAAGGTCTTGTGACTAAACAACTTTCTGGCAAACGTTTATTCGTGGTTGATGGTTTCTGTGGTGCAAGTGAACAAGACCGTATCGCGGTACGTATTGTGACTGAAGTAGCATGGCAAGCACACTTTGTGAAAAATATGTTCATTCGTCCGACAGAAGAACAATTAAAAACCTTTAAACCAGATTTCGTGGTAATGAATGGTTCTAAATGCACCAACCCGAACTGGAAAGAACAAGGTTTGAACTCTGAAAATTTCGTTGCATTCAACTTAACTGAGCGTATCCAATTAATCGGTGGTACTTGGTACGGCGGCGAAATGAAGAAAGGTATGTTCTCAATGATGAACTACTTCCTACCACTTAAAGGTGTAGGTGCAATGCACTGTTCTGCTAACGTAGGTAAAGACGGTGATGTAGCAATTTTCTTCGGTTTATCAGGTACAGGTAAAACCACCCTTTCTACCGATCCAAAACGTGAATTAATCGGTGACGATGAGCACGGTTGGGATGATGTAGGTATCTTCAACTTCGAAGGTGGTTGCTACGCGAAAACTATTCATCTTTCTGAAGAAAATGAACCAGATATCTATCGTGCAATCCGTCGTGATGCGTTATTAGAAAACGTAGTGGTTCGTGCAGATGGTTCAGTTGATTTCGATGATGGTTCTAAAACTGAAAATACTCGTGTGTCTTACCCAATTTATCACATTGATAATATTGTTAAACCAGTGTCTCGTGCTGGTCACGCAACGAAAGTCATTTTCTTAACTGCGGATGCATTCGGTGTGTTACCTCCAGTGTCTAAATTGACACCAGAGCAAACCAAATACTACTTCTTATCTGGTTTCACCGCTAAATTAGCCGGTACAGAGCGTGGTATTACTGAACCAACTCCAACCTTCTCAGCATGTTTTGGTGCGGCGTTCTTAACCCTCCACCCAACACAATATGCTCAAGTTTTAGTTAAACGTATGCAAGCTGCTGGTGCAGAAGCGTATTTAGTTAATACCGGTTGGAATGGTACAGGTAAACGTATCTCAATCAAAGATACTCGTGGTATTATCGATGCAATCTTAGATGGTTCTATCGAAAAAGCAGAAATGGGCGAGTTACCAATCTTTGATTTAGCGATTCCAAAAGCATTACCGGGCGTAGATTCTGCGATCTTAGACCCACGTGATACTTATGCGGATAAAGCACAATGGGAAGCGAAAGCGAAAGACCTTGCAGGACGTTTCGTGAAAAACTTCGAAAAATATGCGACTAACGCAGAAGGTAAAGCGCTTATCGCAGCAGGTCCAAAAGCTTAATTAGAGAATATCGTATCTAATTAAACATCTCTAAAAATAACCGCACTTTGGTTTTTAAATCAAAGTGCGGTTTTTTATATTAAGTTTTTTGCGAGTTATTCTTTTGCTACGGTGAGAATAGACCAAATATAAGCTAATATGACCAATACCGCAGAGACAGAAAACATGATGCTGACTACATCAACAAAAAAGAAACTTTCCAGAATCGGTTTAGTGAAGATGCGTTCCGCATATCTCGCGACAAAAGTGATGATATAAGCCCATAAAGCCCAGGTGATTAGATCTAGTACAAAGCTTTTGGCTTTAATCAGCAAGGGAAGGCTGCTACCTTTATTAATAACCATCAATTGTTGTAAAGTGGCGGTTGCCATTATTTAAACTCCTCTGTCAGGGCTTGTCCATACAGCTAGCTTGGACTTGTTTCTAAAAATTGCTTTTGGGATTCCAACGAGTAAGGTTACCGTATTGAGTAACCAATAAACATAGGGATACCAAATGCAAGAAATTCCATATTGGATCAATCCTTTTTCATAACGTGAATCAATGTATAAGCTTAAGAGACACTGTAAGAAGAAGGAAAAAAACATGATCGAGATATTTGTTTCAAACAGCTCCATGTTTTGAATACCTATACCTAAGGTAATCTTGCGGTATAGTGCAAGTGCAACCAGCGCAACTAATAAGATTGCCCAAGTTGCGGTAACAAAATATTCAGCATACATTGGCCATAGACGGCGGTTTCTCCAACGCCAGACCTGAGGAAAATATTTGAGAATGGTTTCGGCTCCACCTTGTGCCCAGCGTAAACGTTGTTTGTATAAACCATAAAGACGTTCTGGCATTAATACCCAGCATAAAGCACGGGGTTCATACATGATGTTGTAACCGGCCGTTTGGATTTTCCAACTGACATCAATGTCTTCGGTGATCATATTGGTACTCCAGCCACCAATTTCTTCCATCACATCTTTGCGGAATAGACAACATACGCCAGATACCGTAAAAATAGTTCCCATCAGGCTTTGAGCACGTTTGATTAGGCCAATAATGGAGCTAAATTCAGAAACCTGTAAACGCCCTAAAATGGTACTGCGGTTGCGTACGCGTGGATTGCCGGTAACGGCACCATAAGCGCGGTTTAATTCGAGGGATTGCACCATGTAATCGATCGCATCGAAATCCAATACGGCATCACCATCAATACAGGCTACATATTCACCTTTAGCAACTAACAAACCATGATTTAATGCGCTAGCTTTACCTTGGTTTTCTTGGTGAAGCGCCACGATGCGCTTATCAGCTTTTGCCCAACGATCAATAATTTCACCCGTGTTATCTTTACTGCCATCATTGATAAAGATCAGCTCATAGTTTGGGTATCGAAGTTGAAGCAAGTAAGGAATGGCTTCATCTAAGTTGTCCCCTTCGTTGTAACAAGGCACCATAATGCTGACCATCGGAACGCGTTCTTTGGGCATTTGTTGGAAAGTCGGTTGTCCGAGTTTTCCTTCCATAAAAAGGTAATAACACAAACTTGCCGTCACCCAATATATTGCCATTCCGGCAGGATACATGAATACGAAAATACTCACTGCTTCTAAGAATTGTTGGTTCATGATCAATCCTTATTTTTTTCCAGCATTCGTATTTACAGAAAAATACGGTTTCATTTTGTTCAGATCCGGTTGATTTGTTAAAAAGTTATCCGGATAGTAGCCATAGCTATAAATATGATTTTTTTGTAATAGCGTCATCCAATCAATCAATTCGGATTCAGGAATTGGCTTTTGAGTTCGCCAATTTACCGCTTGGAATTCAAATAAGACTTTATCTAATGGCGCTTGAGCTTTCACATTTTCAATAAGAGAAGCAAACCATTGATAGGCTTCTTGTTGTGAAATAGGCTGCTCATTTTCCATATATGGCATCGCCATAATGGCCGTGGTATCGTAATTGTCAGTGAGCGTTTTTAAGTTTTGCGCCAACCATTCTTCTGCATTGGGATTGGTGATCACTGATGCATAAAGATTACGGGCCGTTTTAAGCGAATATGAACCTCGCAAGAAATAAGGTTTTAACGCATCAGTGAGTTGATGGGTTAATTGGATTAAATCTTGCGTTTTTTGTTTTGCTTGTGGGCTAACCATACCTTCAGCATGATCACCTTCTGCGCCTTCAAAATCGGTTAGGAACGCATCATCATGGAATAAAATGCCATTAAATTTGGCGTAGAATGACAAATCGTTATAAATAGATTTAATGATTTCAACATTCTGTTTGTTATAAGGTGAAAGGCGTAAATAAGCCTTTGTTGAAGTCTTGCCCGTGCGGCTATCAATGACATATTCCGCCTCTTTTACGCCTTTTCGTAAATCAAAGGCGAGTACAGGCATCCAAGCGTAGACTTGTACGCCCGCGCGCGTTTGCAATTGCCAGGCAATTCGGCCAAAAATATCATCTCGTACAGGAAGGTATTTATTCGGAAAATACAAGGCATCCGCTACACCATCCCCATCGGGATCAGAGAAGGCTTGAAGATAAACTGTCGTCACACCATAGCGATAGATGCGGTCGATTAACTTATCAAGGTTTTTGGCTTGCTGAGCTTTATCCGCATCATAGACATAGTCTAAATCGACATGCAGTACTCGTTGAATTTGTTTGCTTTCATCAATGCCATCAAGATAGTTTTTAACGGTATTTAGATCGGTTTCTGCATTAAGTAATAAGCGTCCAATGTGTTTATCGCCAACTTTATTAACAATTTTCTCACCCAATGAGAAATAGTGTGGCATTCCTGCTTGTCGTGCAATTTGCACGGCAACATCATTAAATTGTCCATAAGGCCACACCATTACACGTGGTTTCTTACCGATATGATTGACTAATGTTTGAACGGTACGGGTGAAATCAGATTTCAATCTGTTTTTGTAGGCATCTTCTGTTTCATATTTCCCATTTTTATATTCAGGTGCAATCACTGAGGGTAATTGACCACCAGATGGGTTGGCATTTATACCGTTATGAAGATTATGAGTATGTGAGGCAACTTCAACGAGCCCACTTTGTTCCATTTCTTTGACTTGCGACCAAGTGGCAAAAACAGAACGATCCAGCATTTTATCGGCATAAGCGATTTTTTGATTTGCCGGTGTATCCAACCAGCCTGTCACTGGCGCAAAAACAGCGGGGTAGTTATAGGCCTTTAATAGAGGAAAGACCACGTTATACATAGTCTCATAGCCATCATCGAAGCTTAGCAATACCGCATTATCAGGTAATGTGCCTTTACCATTTTCAGCATCGATAACTTGCTGCCAACTGATCACGTTGTATCCGTTTTCTTTTAGCCAATTAAAATGTTTAATTAACATTTGGGCAGAAATCGTTTGAGGAAAATACTGTTTTTGATTTTCAGCCGCACTTTCATCAACAACGGAGTGATAGGCTAATACGCCATAACGATCTTGCGCAAAGGCAAAAGCCGAAAAAAGGGAAAGCGTGCAAATAATGATTTTTGCAAAATGTTTTAGAGATCTCATAAAGTTATACCGCTTAAGTATTTAATAATAAATAGAAAAGTTTAAATTTCCGAAATTGTTGAATTCAGCACTGCCGTCGTAAATATTCTTTTTACGACCAATTTCATAAGACACGCCAAATTTTTTACCAACACGCCATTGGTGTCCGTAGCTAATCGACCACATGTTTTCTCGGCTGAGTTCTGACTGTTTATAAGCACCCACACTGGCTTTCAGGTGATGATTTAAGACTAAGCCATAATTAAGTGGTTGGTAGTAACTTAAATCCGCACCGAATTCCAAGCTTGTCGCTTTTGATGGGTTGTAATATTCAGCAGAATCAATGGTTTTATTTTTGCTGTAATCGACTCTGAAATTGTTGGTTAGCGCCCAACGGTCATGTTTGAATGTATTGAGATTTAACCAAAAATTGGCTTCTTTTCTTAAGTTGCCGTCATCAAATTTCATGATGCCACCACCTAGTCCAGCTTGGAAAATATCGGAATAGGAATACGTGGTAGAGAAACCAATATCTTTGGTATACACCCCTTTATTGATGGCTTTAACTGGGGTGCCGCTACCATTAATATTGGCGTCTAAATTAAATGACCAATGTTGGTTGAGGGTATAATTTACTTCCGTTGAGAAATAGGCTTTATCATTAAGCTTAATGCCTTTCCCGCTTTCCATTTTCACTTGGAGTGGATAGAAATTGAGTTCAGTACCTACACCAATTCGACGAGAAATAAGGCTTTCTTTATCATAAGGGGAGCGAGTTTCTAAGTAATGAACGTAGAGATCGTGACCATTTGCTGTTTTAGGTGTGTAAATTGCATAATCTTGACTACTTTCATTGCTATAACTTATTGGTGAGGTGCGATGCTGTAAGCCGACGCTCCCTACAACTTTGCCGGAACGCGCTTGTTCATAATGCTTAATAAGGGATTGAGCTGACTGACGTTGTTCTTCATTCATTGCATCAAGTGTTTTTGAAACTGTTGGTAAATCATTTTGACTTAAGGCGGTTTCAGCTAGGTTATTACGAGCTTCTTGCTGATCATTTTTACTCAAAAAATAACCGGCTTTTTCCGCCCATAATTTAGCATCATCATAATTGCCGCGATTTCGCTCAAGTTCCGCTTTTTGCAACATAACCCATGGATCACCTGGCGTTTTATTAAATAGACGATCATCAATCAGTTGCTGAGCCAATTTGCTGTTACCACGCCATAAGGCTAAACGTGCCAAACCAAAATAGCGAGAATCGTAGCCTGGATTCAGAATTTTTGATGTTCGGGTATAGTCATTGATATAAATATTTGAATTCATACGCTCTAAATATTGTTGCGCCAATTCAAATTTGCCTGCATCGCTTGCGGTCAGAGAGAGTTTATGAAGTAAGCCATCGCTCACAGCGAGTTTATTGTTTAAGGCTTGTTGTTCAATTGATTGATAAATTGCTAATGCTTTGTGTGGTGAGCCTTTTGCTGCCCAATAATCACCAAAGGCTTCTTCTAAATACGCCGGCACATTAGATTGAGCCTGTAATGTATTGAAGTCGTCTTCTATTTCATCAAATTTATTCAAGCGAACACCCATCACAAAACGATCTTGCAATGCTTGTTGATACAGAGGATGCTCAGGATTAATTTTGGCCAAAAGTGCGGTCAATTCTTCAAATGATTTTTCTTGTTGTGTAGGCGTTGTCGCATTTTTTGAAGAGGTAATCGTTTTACCATGCTCAAACCACATCATGTCTTTTTGATTGAATTGATCAGGATAGGCTTTTTGTAGTTTCTCTTGTAATGGTTGAAGGTTGTATTTCGATGCTAAACGATACAACTCTCTCATTAAGGTGATATTTTTCGGATTTTGTTCTAACTGACGTTGCCAACGGCCAAGTTTAGCCATGTCGGGTTCGGTGAAATCAAGTAAATAACTTTCTGCATCAAGATAAGCATTATCTTGTCCAAAACGTTGTTTATAAACATTCAGTGCATTTTCTGCCGCAGTGTAGTTTTTAGTTTCAGTGGAGGCTAATGCGCCACCAAGCAATCCATTTGGATTATCAGGGAATTGCTTTTGCAATTGGGAATAGAATGCAACGGCACGGTCGTATTGTTTTTCATTTCGAGCGGCTTTGCCTAAATTTTCCAGTTCATTTTGAGAAAATTGCGCTGGTGCGCAGCTTTCGCAAAGTGAAAGTGCTTTAGCGGATTGATTCGTCCTCAGATAGAGTGTAATTAAATCATCGCGCACTTTCACATCGTGCGTCCTCTTAAATAAGGCCTCAAGTTTTGGAATGGCTTGATTTAATTGGGCTTCTCCTTGACGAGATAAAATGATGATATTTTCTCGTTCGGTATCAATAGAGGATTTTTGGGCATAGGCAACCTGTGCTACAGAGGTACTGACACCCGCTAATAGCATTGCCTTAAAGACATGGGCTAGAGATTTCATTTTTTAGTTCTACTATATTAATAATAATTATCTAGTGCTTCGTTATTTCAGACAGTGTAAAAAAGTGTAAGTTTTGCAAAGAGGTCCGACCTCTTTGCGGGCGATGGAAAACATTAATTGTGTATAAATGGAGGGGGGAGATAAAAAATAGGCGTTTTAGTAAAATAAAACGCCTATTTGATATTTAGAGAAGTGATTGAACGTTATTTCAAAATAAACATCGGTGTGTTACTGATAGGATCACGATGAATGATGACATCCAAATCAAACACATCCTTAAGTAACTCTTCGGTCATGACCTCATCAGGTGTGCCTTGTGCCATTACGGCACCTTTTTTCATGACGATTAAGTAATCGCAATAGCGGCAGGCTTGGTTGAGATCATGCAACACCGTAATCACGGTTTTGCCATTTTGTTGCATTTGTCGCATCATGCCCATGAGTTCAGCTTGGCGGTTTAAATCCAGATAAGTAGTCGGCTCATCGAGTAGCACTAATTCGGCATCTTGCGCAAGAGTCATGGCTAAAAATACCCGTTGTTGCTGACCACCAGATAAATCAGAAACTAACTGTTCAGCAAGTTCGGCAGTTTGCGTTTGTGCCATCGCCCAAGTCACCAATTCTTCATCTTTTTGGCTGAGTTTACCCCAGAGGTTTAAGTAAGGCGAACGCCCGTAAGCGATCAATTCGCGTACTTTAATGCCTTCAGGTACCAAGTGTTGCTGCGGGAGAAAAGCCAATTCTTGTGCATATTCTTTAGGGCTTTTTTGCCAAATATCCTGACCTTTATGGGTGATTGAGCCTTGCTTCGGTTTAAGCAAGCGAGCCACCGCTTTTAATGTGGTGGACTTACAGCAACCATTTGGGCCGATTAATGCAATAACTTTATTTTTCGGGAATTTTAGCGACAGATTTTTAACCACGAGTTTATCTTGATAACCTAAAGATAAATTATTGATTTCAATGCTCATTATTTAGTTCTCATCAATAAATAGAAGAAATATGGCGCACCGATAATCGCGGTCAGAATACCCGCGGGTAGTTCAGTTGGAGGGTCAATCACCCGCGCCAAAATATCCGAAAGTTGTAATAAGAGGGCGCCAATAATCAAGGCTGCCGGTAATAGGGTGCGATGTCTGCCGCCGACTAAACGACGAGCAAGATGTGGAGCAACTAAGCCTAAAAAGGCAATCGGACCACAAATTGCCACGGCTGTAGTGGAAAGGGCGACCGCTAGCACTAAAACGCTGATTTGCACTTTATTTACGGTCACGCCCAAGGTGGAGGCTTTGTTTTCACCTAAACCAAGGGTGTCGAGATCACGACAGAAAATAAATGGCAAGGGCAGTAATACGATTAACCATGGCAATACCACATTCAAATAAGACCAGCTACGCCCCCACAGGCTTCCTGTGAGCCATAACAT
>CABSZQ010000026.1 GCA_902482195.1 uncultured Haemophilus sp. | reverse complement strand
AACAAAAATGGCAACATGATGGCTTAGTCATGGATAAATGGTTTGCTTTACAAGCCACTCGCCCTGATGAAAACGTATTAGAAATTGTACAAGTATTAATGGATCATCCAAGTTTTAACTTCAACAATCCAAACCGTTTACGTTCATTAGTGGGTAGTTTTGCAAATCACAACTTAAAAGCATTCCATCATATCAGTGGTTCTGGCTATCGTTTCTTAACAGACGTCCTAATCCGTTTAAATGAAAGCAATCCACAAGTAGCTGCACGTTTAATTGAGCCGCTAATTCGTTTCTCTCGTTTTGATGCTCAACGTCAAACGTTAATGAAACGTGCCTTGGAGCGATTAAGTGCCGTTGAAGAACTCTCGAAAGATTTATTCGAGAAGATTGAAAAAGCCTTGCAATAAACAAAAAGTGCGGTTAATTTTGACCGCACTTTCCATTTACAGTGAACTATCCTGAGAGATAAACGAGTATGTATTCTTTGATCCGTAAAGCCATCTTTTCCCTTGATCCTGAAACCGCTCATGATTTAATGATTAAATCATTGCATTTAGCAGGTAAATCGCCTTGTCAATTTTTATTGAAGCAGCTTTTGGCTTGTCCACAAGGTACGGCTAAGCAAGTAATGGGTATTACGTTTAAAAATCCTATTGGGTTAGCAGCGGGCGCAGATAAAAATGCCGAAGCCATTGATGGATTTGGTGCGATGGGATTTGGTTTTATTGAAGTAGGAACGGTTACGCCTTTAGCGCAAGAGGGAAATGCGAAACCTCGTCAATTCCGTTTAGTGGAAGCGGAAGGCATTATTAATCGTAATGGGTTTAATAATTATGGTATTGATTTTGTAGTCGAGAATGTCAAAAAGGCAAAATTTGATGGTGTAATTGGGATTAATATTGGCAAAAATAAAGTCACGCCACTTGAAAAGGGGAAAGATGATTACTTATTTTGCTTAAATAAAGCCTATAACTATGCAGATTATATTACGGTAAATATTTCATCACCGAACACTCCAGATTTGCGTCAATTGCAGTATGGTGATTATTTTGATGATTTACTGCAAAGTGTAAAACAGCGCCAAAAAACTTTAGCTGGGCAATATAATAAATATGTGCCGATTGCAGTAAAAATTGCACCTGATTTATCCGAGACTGAGCTCGTTCAAATTGCTGATACGTTACTTCGTCATCAAATGGACGGGGTAATTGCCACTAATACAACGATTTCACGCGACAACGTCACAGGTTTAAAAAATGCTGAACAACAAGGCGGCTTAAGTGGAAAACCGTTACAGCAGAAAAGTACAGAAATTATTCGAAGATTGCATCAAGAGCTGAAAGGGCAAATTCCGATTATTGGGAGTGGTGGCATTGATGGTGTACAAAATGCACAAGAGAAGATTGAAGCAGGTGCTGAATTGTTACAAGTTTATTCTGGTTTGATTTATCACGGTCCAAGATTAGTTAAAGAATTAGTAAAAGCGATCAAATAAATGACAAAAAAATATGATTTACATTGCCATAGTACGGCTTCAGATGGTGTTTTAACGCCTACAGAGCTTGTACAACGAGCTCATGAACAAGGTGTCAATGTGCTTGCTTTATGTGATCACGACACCGTGATGGGCATTGATGAAGCCAAAATTGAAGCAGATAAATTAGGTATTGAGCTAATTAATGGCGTGGAAATTTCAACGAATTGGGAAGGTCGCGGCATCCATATTGTTGGATTAAATTTTGATAAAACACATCCTAAAATGACCGCACTTTTAGCCGAACAAAAATCACTGAGAGAAAAAAGAGCGGTTGAAATTGGCCATAAATTAGAAAAAGCAGGCGTTCCCAATGCCTATGAGGGCGCAAAAGCATTGGCCAATGGGGAAGTGACTCGTGCGCATTATGCGCGTTATTTGGTACAAATCGGCAAGGTTTCAAATGATGGGCAAGCCTTTAAGCGTTATCTAGGCGGTGGAAAATCGTGCTTTGTCAAAGCTGAATGGGTAGATATTCCAACAGCGATCGAGACGATTCATGCGGCAGGTGGCGTTGCCGTCATTGCTCATCCTATGCGTTATAACATGACAGGAAAATGGATTCGTCGATTAATTGTTGATTTCAAACAATGGGGCGGTGATGGCATGGAAGTGGCAGATAGTGGACAGACCAAAGATCAACGTCAATATCTTGCGCGTTTAGCGAATGAATATGACTTAGCCGCCTCTTTAGGCTCGGATTTTCATTTTCCTTGCGGATGGATTGAATTAGGAAAGAATTTGTTTTTACCTGAAGAGGTAAAACCGATTTGGACATTATTTGAATAATAAAGGGCGGTTAATCCGCCCCTGTTTTTTTATATTTGACTGTTCTCACACAAACCGAGGCTTGCGAGAAATTCAATAAATGCGCGAACTTTAGCCGGTAAATGACGACGATTTGGGTAAAGCACATAAATATCTAAAGGTTTTTGTTTATATTCAGACAAAATTTCAACTAATTCACCTGAAGCAAGCGCATCTTTTACAAAGAAATTCGGTGCATTACTGATGCCTAAACCCGCTTTTGTCATTTCTAACAACGCCATACCATTATTAGAAACCACTTTAGATTGAATTTTATAACGTTGAATTTGATTGGCTTTTGTTGATTGCCAATGCACTTGATTTAACGATGATTTATAAAGTAAACCTTGGTGATATTCTAAATCGTCAGGTGTAAGCGGTGTGCCTCTCGCTTCTAAATAACTTGGAGAAGCAACAAAATGCATAAGGGAGCTACTAATTTTACGCGCAACAAGTGAGCTATCTTGCATATGGCCGATACGTAATGCTAAGTCATAGCCCTCAGCAACGAGATCAACACGTTTGTCTTCAAATTCAATTTCTACGTGTAAATTGGGATGAAGCTCAATAAATTTAGGCAAGTTAGGTGAAATATAAAGTAAGCCAAAATCACGCGGTACAGAGATTAATAAATTACCTTGCAAGCTCGTTGCCATATTACTGATACTAGAGTCGGCCTCGCTTAAATCTAATAGAATAGCTTGGCAACGTTGATAATAAAGCATACCGGCTTCTGTCGGCACAATTTTTCGTGTTGTACGTTGTAATAATCGCGTTTTTAAATGTTCTTCTAATTGTGAAACTAATTTACTCGCCATCGCCACAGAAATATTCTGTTGGTTTGCGGCTTGTGTAAAACTTTGCGTTTCGATCACTTTACAGAAAACCGAAATTGCATTCAGTTTGTCCATTTATAAATCCTTTTTGAAAAAAAGCTTGATTTTATCGGCGTAAGTTTGCAGTATATCGCCAATTTTACAGAATTCTAGTTATATTTTAGGTAAGCAAATGAGCAAATCTTTAGTGATTGTGGAGTCGCCAGCCAAAGCGAAAACCATCAATAAATATTTAGGTAGCCAGTATGTGGTGAAATCCAGCGTAGGGCATATTTGTGATTTGCCTACTGCAGGGAGTAGCACAGGCGAGAAGGCTAAACCCGTTTCCACTAAAGGATTAAGTGCGGAAGAAAAAAACAAAATTAAAGCAGAAAAAGACCGTGCGGCCTTAGTGAAACGCATGGGAATTGACCCCTATAACGACTGGAAAGCCAATTACCAAATTCTACCTGGCAAAGAAAAAGTGGTAGCCGAATTAAAATCCCTTGCTAAAAAATCCGATCATATTTATCTCGCAACCGACTTGGATAGAGAAGGAGAGGCTATTGCGTGGCATTTACGTGAAGTGATCGGTGGCGATGATAGTCGTTTTAGCCGCGTTGTATTTAATGAAATTACGAAGAAAGCGATTGAAAAAGCATTCCAGCATCCTGCTCACATTAATATGGACCAGGTTAATGCTCAGCAAACCCGTCGTTTCTTAGACCGCGTGGTAGGCTTTATGGTGTCGCCATTATTATGGAAGAAAGTGGCGCGAGGTCTATCTGCCGGACGTGTGCAATCTGTTGCCGTGAAATTGGTGGTAGAGCGTGAACGTGAAATCAAAGCATTCCAACCGGAAGAGTTTTGGGAAATTGAAGCGCTAACCCAAACGAGCAAGAAAGAAGACTTGCGTTTGGATGTAGTGCAATATAAAGGCAAGAAATTTGAGCCAAAAAATGAAAAAGAAGCACAAAGTGCGGTCGATTTCTTAAATAAATCACATTACGTTGTCACAGATTTAGAAACAAAACCAACAGGTTCTAAACCAAGAGCCCCATTTATTACTTCAACCTTACAACAAACTGCAAGCACGCGTTTAGGTTTTGGGGTGAAGAAAACCATGATGTTGGCACAACGTTTATATGAAGCCGGTTACATCACTTATATGCGTACAGACTCTACCAACTTGAGCCAAGATGCATTAAATATGGCACGCTCTTATATCGAGAGCCATTTCGGCAAAGATTATTTGCCAGCTAAACCGAATTTCTATTCCAGTAAAGAAAATGCACAAGAAGCACACGAAGCCATTCGTCCTTCTGATGTCAAACTGCTTGCGGATCATTTAAGTGGCATGGATAAAGATGCCGTGCGTTTATATGATTTAATCTGGCGTCAATTTGTGGCTTGTCAAATGCCGGCTGCACAATATGACAGTACAACAGTCACTGTAATGGCTGGCGATTATGAGTTGAAAGCCAAAGGCCGTATTTTACGCTTTGATGGTTGGACAAAAGTCTTGCCACAATTAGGTAAAAATCCAGAAGACCAAATTTTACCGGCTGTGAGTTTAAACGAAACATTAGCACTAAAAACAGTTTCGCCAAGCCAACACTTCACTAAACCGCCCGCTCGTTTTACTGAAGCCGCATTGGTTAAAGAATTGGAGAAACGTGGTATTGGTCGACCTTCGACTTATGCAGCAATTATTTCGACTATTCAAGAACGTGGTTATGTTCGCATTGAAAATCGCCGTTTCTATGCCGAGAAAATGGGCGAAATCGTTACTGATCGCTTAAATCAATCTTTTACTGATTTGATGAGCTACGATTTCACTGCCAACATGGAAAACGTACTAGACCAAATTGCATCCGGTGAGAAAAATTGGAAGGCTGAGTTAAATCAATTCTTCAAAGATTTTTCTACCCAACTTTCTACGGCTGAATTAGATGAGTTAGAAGGTGGAATGAAACCGAATAGCCTTGTGCTCACCGATATTGATTGCCCAACTTGTGCCCGAAAAATGGCGATTCGCACAGCAAGTACAGGTGTCTTTCTTGGTTGTTCTGGTTATGCATTACCACCAAAAGAGCGTTGTAAAACCACGATTAATCTCATTCCAGAAGCAGAATTACTCAATGTATTGGATGAGGCTTCTGAGACCAAAGCCTTAATGGATCGTAAACGTTGTCCGAAATGCGGTACCGCGATGGATAGCTATATCATTGACCCACATCGTAAATTGCATATTTGTGGTAACAATCCGAATTGTGATGGTTATTTGGTTGAACAAGGTCAATTCAAAATTAAAGGCTATGACGGTCCGATTGTAGAATGTGATAAGTGCGGTGCCGATATGCATTTAAAACTCGGTCGTTTTGGTAAATATATGGGATGTACCAGCTGTGATAACACCCGTAAGATTTTGAAAAACGGCGAAGTTGCACCACCAAAAGAAGAGCCCGTTCATTTCCCTGAACTGAAATGCGAAAAATCCGATGCGTATTTTGTATTACGCGATGGCGCAAGTGGCGTGTTCATGTCAGCACATAACTTCCCTAAATCACGTGAAACTCGACCGGCAAAAGTGGCTGAATTAGCGCTTTATCGTGATCGTTTACCAGAAAAATTACGTTATTTAGCCGATGCGCCACAAAAAGACCCTGAGGGTAATGAAGCCATTATCCGTTTCAGCCGTAAAGAAAAACATCAATATGTGACATCTGAAAAGAATGGCAAAGCCACAAAATGGATTGTGGATTATATTGATGGGAAATGGGTTGAGCGGAAAAAGTAGGATGAACATCACGGTTTATTGCGGTGCGAGTTTAGGTAATGATTCCACTTATCAGGCTGCCGCAAAAAAATTAGGAAAATGGATTGCTGATGGTCAACATACTTTAGTTTATGGTGGCGGAAAATTGGGATTAATGGGCGTGGTTGCAGATACTGTACTTGCTCATCAAGGCAAGGTAATTGGCATTATTCCTCAATTTTTACAAGACAGAGAAGTTGCACATCCTAATTTGACCAAGACCGTGGTTGTTGAAAGCATGTCTGAGCGAAAAAATAAAATGGTTGAGCTTGGCGATGCTTATATTGCTTTGCCTGGCGGACCAGGCACTTTAGAAGAGATTACTGAAGTGATTTCTTGGGCGAGAATTGGAAAAAATAACAATCCTTGTATTCTGTTTAATGAAAAGGGGTATTTTGATTCACTAAAGTCCTTTTTTAGCCATATGGTGAAAGAAGGCTTCTTTACTCAAGGTGATTTTGAGAAGATTCTATTCTCGAATGATCTTCAAGAAATCGAAACCTTTATTGAGCATTACCAACCTCCAGCGTTAAGAACATATTAAAAAAGTGCGGTTAAATTTGACCGCACTTTTTTATGATTAATGATGATGTTCTGGTTTTGGTGGGAGTTTAGCTCTAGCTTTACCAACAGGGAGAATTAACGTCGCGTAATTCGCTGAATGTTGACAAACTTTTTGATCTTCAAATGGTTCTTTATGAATCACTTTAAGTTTCCAAACACCTTCAATTAATGGAATAAAGTTAACTTTACCTTCTTTGTCTGTTTTACCAGAAAAGGCTTGCGGCTCACGGTGAGATGTTGCCGCTTCCATATCTTTTACAACAAATGTATCAGAGGTTGCGATAATCGTTTCGCCTGCAAGCGGTTGGTCTTTATAAAAAATCTGAACAGGGAAAGCTTCGCCCGCTTTAATTGTTTTTGGATCTTTGAGTGGCACAATTTCAAGTGGTAAGCCGAGGCGTGTCATTGCCATATCTGCATTTAATGGTTTTTTGCCCACTACAGTAAAGGCTTTACCAAACATTTGAGTTTGTTCGCAATAGAATGCATTTGGTGTGCCTTGTAAGTTATCCATTTTCCAACCTTCATTATTTTGTGACCAGAAAGTTGGTTTATAAGTAGCTGTTACCCAATATGAACCGTCTTTTAACGGTTTTTCTGATTGATATTGGTAGTTTTCACCTTTTTGTACTAATGTTTGCATTTCACCATCTTGATTGATGAGTTCCATCGGTGGAAAAATCGCGAGACGTTTTTCAGGAATTTTTTCAACGTAGGGGTAGTCACCATAAGCTAAATCAGCTTTTAAAACGCTATTAGAAGCCAGTTGTGCCGGTGTTGCAACCCAAACTTCATGTGCTTGCGCAAGCGCAGAGAAGCCAAGTAGTGCTGCAATTAATGTTTTTTTCATTGTCTTTCCTTTTTAATAATAAATCAATTTATAGAAAGTCTTCGATAGGGCGGACGAGTATAACGAAAAAGAAATGATGAGACGAATGAAAAAAGTTGATTTTGTGAGGAACTTCACATTTTTTTAACAAAAAAGTGCGGTCAATAAAACGATTGTTTTTCTGACCGCACTTGTTTTAAATAAAAAGCTAAATAGGCTTATTTTTTAGAAGGTTTAATGGCTAATAGATTGCAGCTTAATTTACTAATCACATGTTCAGCTGTATTACCTAATAACGCTGCAGATAAACCGGTTCTTCCCACTGTACCTAAAATCACTAATTCAGCTTCAATTTCTTTTGCTACTTCTGGAATCACTTCTTCAGGGAAACCTTCGCGTACATGGGTATGATCTTCATCAATACCAAATTTTTGACGTAAAGCTTTCATATTGATGAGGTGCTGGCCGCGAATGCCATTTTCATAACCTGAAGTATTAAATTCAGGTAAATCAATTGCCATATTAATTGGCGCAACAGGGTAGGCTGCCACTAAATGTACGTTACCACGGTTTAAGTTTTCCGCTAAATTCATGCCTGTTGAAACTAATTCTTGATTGAATTCATCTTGATATTCTTGCTCACCGGATACATTAACAGCGACTAAAATACGGCGTTGATGTTTCCAGTCACCATCACGTACCATCAATACTGGGATTGGACATTTACGTAACAATTGCCAGTCTACCGGTGTGAAAATCAATGAAGTAAAGCTTTCTTCATCTTTAGTATATTTCACAACGAGGTCATATTGATTTTTTTCAACTTCTTCACGAATTGCATCTGCTTCATTGCTGCTCCATACAATGTGAGATTCAAATTCAATTTCCGGATCAGCATATTTATCTAAATAAAATTGCACAGCTTGACGTTGTTGTTCAACGGCTGTTTTATGCATTTCGCTGCGTTCTTCAGAAGAAAGAAGGGCTGACATCTCATACGATAAGTCATAAACACTCAAAAGGGTGGTGATTTTTACCTTTGTTTCATTTTGCTGTTCTTTAACAAGACGAACGGCACGAGCTAGAGCATATTGTTTTTCGTTATCAGGATTGAGTACAACAAGAATATTATTAAATTTCATAAAACCTCCAAGATATGAGATATCAATAGGATAGAAAAGATTTTAAACGATGACAAGAACCGATTATCAAAAAAGTGATCTCGTGCAAGTTTTTTTGTTTCAAATGTTAAAAAAGCGTGAAAACTCACGCTTTTAATTTATTCTGCTAATTGGATTTTGGTTTTATGTACACCGGTTAAATCAATCAATGCATTAATATCATTAATAGTAATGTATTTTCCTTGAACAGAGAGTACACCTAATTTTTGAAAACGTCCAAGCAAACGACTGATGGTCTCAACCGTTAGGCCAAGATAGTTACCAATATCGCTACGAGTCATGGTTAAACGGAATTCTTTCGCAGAGAAACCACGAGCAGAATAGCGTTTAGATAGGTTATGGATGAATGCGGCTAAACGTTCTTCAGCATTCATTTTAGACAGTAATAAAATCATTTCTTGATCGCTTTTGATTTCACTACTCATTAAACGCATAATTTGCTGACGAAGCTTAGGCATTTTGCCAGATAAATCATCTAAGATATCAAAGGGAATTTCACATACCATAGCGGTTTCCAATGCTTGAGCAAAACTCGGGTGTTGCATATTTGTGATCGCATCGAAACCGACTAAATCACCTGGTAAGTGAAAAGAAGTAATTTGTTCTTCGCCCGCTTCACTAATGGTATAAGTTTTAATGGTGCCAGAACGAATCGCATAAATGGAATTCAGTGTATCACCAGCTTTAAAAAGGACTTGAGATTTTTGGATGGGTTTTTTACGCTCGATGATATTATCAAGCTGATCGAGCTCATGTTCGTTCAATGTGAAAGGGATACAAAGTTGACTAATACTGCAATCCTGACAATGAATTGCACAACCACCTGATTGAACTCTGCGTCCTGATTTGGTTTCTGAAACGAAATTCTTCATTTATTCCTCAAATCGATAAATATAGTGTAAAATTGATCTAACGCAATTATTCTACCACTAAATAGTCAATTTCAGAAGTTATCAAAGAGCAAATCAATATGGCTGCAGAAAAATTAACCAAAAAACGTTTAATACAAATTATTATCATGCTGATTATTTTAGTCAGCGCATTCGTTTGGCGATATATATTGCAATAAGTGCGGTCAAATTTTTGTTTATTTTTAGATATAAAAAAGAGCCACAATTTTGTGACTCTTTGTTTTAAAGTTTAAGTCAGATTACCATTCGTAACCGACACCTGCACCAACAG